>JAZNDY010000376.1:0-7247 GCA_045588295.1 Acutalibacteraceae bacterium | reverse complement strand
TGCCGCCGAGAAGAATAACAACGTCACCGTCAACAGGGCATTCGCGGCGAACGTTTTCTTCGGGAGCTGCAGCAATAACTGCACCGATTTCCATTCTCTTTGCAACGTAACCGGGATGATAAAGCTCATCAACAATACCTGTCGCAAGACCGATCTGGTTACCGTATGAACTGTAGCCGGCAGCTGCTGTGGTTACAATCTTTCTCTGGGGAAGCTTACCTTCGATTGTTTCGCTGACGGGCACTGTGGGGTCACCTGCGCCTGTAACACGCATTGCGGCATAAACGTAGCTTCTGCCTGAAAGCGGGTCTCTGATAGCGCCGCCGATGCATGTTGCAGCACCGCCGAAGGGCTCGATTTCCGTGGGATGGTTGTGAGTTTCGTTCTTGAAGAGAAGAAGCCATTTTTCTGCCTTGCCGTCAATCTCAACGTCAATCTTAACTGTGCAGGCGTTGATTTCTTCGCTCTCGTCAAGCTTTGCAAGCAGACCCTTGCTCTTAAGGTAGCGGCCTGCAATTGTGCCGATATCCATAAGGTTAACGGGCTTTGTTCTGCCGATTTCTTTTCTTACTGCGATATAATCATCGTAAGCTCTCTGAAGAAGTTCATCTTCAAACTTAACTGAATCGATATTTGTGAGGAAGGTTGTGTGGCGGCAGTGGTCTGGCCAATATGTGTCAATCATTCTGATTTCAGTGATTGTGGGGTCTCTCTGCTCGCTGATGAAATATTTCTGGCAGAACTTGATATCGTCAAGGTCCATGGCAAGACCGTATTCGTTAACAAAATCTGCAAGACCTTTTTCATCAAGCTTGATAAAGCCTTCAAGCGTTTTAACGCTTTCGGGAATATCGTATTCTGCAACAAGAGTTTCGGGCTTTTCAAGTGTGGCCTCTCTTGCTTCAACAGGGTTGATAACGTATTTCTTGATCTGCTCAAGCTGAGCATCGTCAAGGTTACCGTAAAGGCAATAAACCTTTGCGCTTCTTACAAGGGGTCTTTCGCCCTTTGAAATCATCTGAATGCATTCTGCGCAGGAATTTGCTCTCTGGTCAAACTGACCGGGAAGGAATTCCGTTGCAAAAAGTCTGTCACATTCAAGGTTGGGTTCTTCGGAAATTATATCGAGCTGGGGCTCAGAAAGAACGGTTGATTTTGCATAATCAAAAAGTGATTTTTCAAGACCTTCAAGGTCATAGCGGTTAAGAACTCTTACGTTCTCAAGGCTTGTGATGCCAAGAAGAGAAACAAGCTCGTTCTTGAGCGCCTTGGCTTCATTATCAAGTCCGTTTTTCTTTTCAACATAGGCTCTGTAAACCATAAAAATCAGACCTCCATTGCTTTTTTGCCGATATCCTTGCGGTAAAAGGCATTTTCAAAATTAACTGTTTTAACTGTTTCGTAAGCTTTTTCAATTGCTTCGCCGAGAGTTGCTGCTGTTTCGGTAACGCCGAGAACTCTCCCGCCGCCTGAAAGAAGCTTGCCGTCTGCAAGCTTTGCACCTGCAACGTAAATATTTTTATCTGCAGGCATTGTGATTTCAAAGCCTGTCTGATATGCCTGGGGATAGCCATCTGAAGCCATAACAACGCAGCAAGCGCTTTTGTTGCTGAATTTAACTTCAGCCTCTGCAAGAGTACCTGCATCAACGTGCTTCATAATCTCAAAAAGGTCGCTTTCAAGAAGAGGAAGAACAACCTGTGTTTCAGGGTCACCGAAACGGCAGTTATATTCGATAACCTTGGGGCCGTTTTTGGTTATCATAAGACCAAAGTAAAGGCAACCCTTGAAAGTTCTGCCTTCTGCATTCATTGCGTTGATTGTGGGCAGGAAGATTTCTTCCATGCATCTTTCCGCAATTTCTGCTGTGTAATAGGGGTTGGGAGCGATAGTGCCCATACCGCCTGTGTTAAGACCCTTGTCGCCGTCAAGCGCACGCTTGTGGTCCATTGAAGAAATCATCGGCACAACAGTCTTGCCGTCTGTGAACGAAAGAACCGAAACCTCGGGTCCTTCAAGGAATTCTTCAATAACAATCTGATTGCCGCTGTCGCCAAACTGCTTGTCTTCCATAATGCTCTTAACGGCATCGCAGGCTTCTTCGCGCGTCATCGCAATGATAACGCCCTTGCCGAGTGCAAGACCGTCAGCCTTGATAACCGTGGGGATGGGAGCTGTTGCAAGATAAGCAAGTGCCTTTTCGGCATCGTCAAAAACTTCATAAGTTGCGGTGGGAATACCGTATTTCTTCATAAGGTTCTTTGAGAAAACCTTACTGCCTTCGATGATAGCCGCATTCTTTTCAGGACCGAAGCAGGGAATACCGAGCTTTCTGATTTCGTCAACCGCGCCGAGAACAAGCGGATCATCGGGCGCAACAACAGCAAAGCCGATATCGTTGTTTTTTGCAAAATCAACGATGCCGTCAATATCCTTTGCGCCGATTGCCACACACTCTGCATCAGCAGCAATGCCGCCGTTGCCGGGGAGTGCATATATCTTTTCGATTTCTTTGTTTTCTTTTAATTTCTTAATGATGGCGTGCTCGCGTCCGCCGCCGCCAACAACAAGTACCTTCATATTAATCAGCCCTCCGTAATTTCTTTGCAGACCTTTTCAACCGAAAGAGGAAGAATTATCCATTCCGCCTGCTCCATAACCCTTTTCTGCAGGGTTTCGGGCGTATCTTCGGGCTGAATTTCAACCGCCTTCTGCATAATAATCTTGCCGCCGTCGGGTATTTCATTAACAAAATGCACGGTTGCGCCTGTTACCTTAACGCCGTAATCAAGCGCCGCCTGGTGAACGCGCAAGCCGGAAAAGCCTTCGCCGCAGAAAGAAGGAATAAGCGACGGGTGAACGTTAAGGATTCTGTTTTCAAAACGCGAAGTGAATCTTTCGCTCAAAATGCTCATAAAGCCTGCGAGCACAATAACGTCAATTTCGTTTTCTTCAAGCAGAGATATGATTTTGCCCTCAAAATCAGGGTTTTCACTTTTGAGCACAGTTTCACTTTTGATGCCTGCGTTTGCCGCTCTCTCAAGAGCATAAGCACCCGCCTTGTTTGAAATAACCAGTTCAATTGAGCCGCTTGTGATTATTCCGCTTTTCTGCGCATCAATGAGAGCCTGCAAATTTGTTCCGCCGCCCGAAACAAGAACGGCTATTTTTGCTTTGTTATTCATCTGTTGACACCTCAGCAGATAACAACTTTTTCATCGGACTCAATGATTTCGCCCATAACGTAAGCGTCTTCACCGTTAGCTTTAAGCACTTCAAGAGTCTTTTCTGCATCCTCTGCAGCAACAACGATGCTCATGCCAACACCCATATTAAAGGTGTTGAACATATCTCTTTCGGGGATGTTGCCTGTTTTTGCAATAAGGTCAAAGATGGGAAGAATACGAAGAGCAGACTTGTCAATCTTTGCGCCGAAACCGTCGGGAAGGCTTCTCGGAATATTCTCATAGAAACCGCCGCCTGTGATGTGAGAAACAG
Source organism: Acutalibacteraceae bacterium (assembly GCA_045588295.1). GTDB lineage: Bacteria > Bacillota > Clostridia > Oscillospirales > Acutalibacteraceae > CAG-177. The sequence continues at coordinate 3,749 of JAZNDY010000376.1, read as the reverse complement.
CCTTGACTGTAACTTCTACAAAGAGTGCTGTCATGGGCTTAACGTAGATCTTTGTGGGTGTAAGAAGAGTTTCGCCGACTGACTTGCCGCCAAGCTCTGCAACGGGAGTTTTGATGTCTGCATTTTCAACGTCAAACACCTTGCGAACAAGTGAGAAACCGTTTGAATGAACACCGCTTGAGGGAAGAGCGATAACAACGTCGCCTGCCTTGATTTTGGTGTTATCAAGAACCTTATCCTTATCAACAACGCCTACGCAGAAGCCTCCAAGGTCATATTCGTCAACGGGATAGAAGCCGGGCATTTCTGCTGTTTCACCGCCGATAAGAGCGGCGTTTGACTGAACGCAGCCTTCAGCAATACCTGAAACGATTTCAGCAATTCTTTCAGGAACGTTTTTGCCGCAAGCAATATAGTCAAGGAAAAGCAGGGGCTTTGCGCCGCAGCAGATAATATCGTTTGCGCACATTGCAACGCAGTCAATACCAACAGTGTCGTGCTTATCCATAATGAAAGCGAGCTTTAACTTTGTGCCAACGCCGTCTGTTCCGCTGACAAGAACAGGCTTTGAGATACCTGTGAGGTCAAGCTCAAAAAGGCCGCCGAAGCCGCCGATATCAGACATTGCGCCTGCAGTGAGAGTTCTCTTGATGTGGGTTTTCATAAGTTCAACAGCTTTGTTGCCGGCAGTAATATCAACGCCCGCTGCTGCGTAGCTTTCGCTGAAGCTTTTTTCCATGATTTATTCCTCCTGTGATAATCACTAATAAATTTTATTTTTATTCTTTGCCTGTCCAACAATAAGTGCAGATGCATTCTTCGGGCAGACCGATTGCTTCTATAAGACCCTTGACGCTCTGATATCCGAGTGAAGCAAACTTAAACTTTTGGCAAATGGTATCAAGCAGCTTCTTGCCTCTTTCTGTGGAAGCATCGGCATATTCGTCGATATACTTATCGCCCTCTGTACCCTCAAGCTCGTGGATGATGCGTCTTGCTATAAGGTCATCGTCAGACGTGTTTCTTGAGAAGTTCAGGTATTTGCAACCGTACATAATAGGCGGACAAGCAGAACGCATATGAACCGCTTTTGCGCCGTTGCTGTAAAGGAAATCAACAGTTCCCTGAAGCTGAGTACCTCTGACAATACTGTCGTCAACCAGCAGCATGCTCTTATCCTGAATATTATCATGAACGGGAACAAGCTTCATTTTTGCAACCTTGTTGCGTTCAAGCTGGTTTGTGGGCATAAAGCTTCTGGGCCAGGTGGGTGTGTATTTAACAAACGGTCTGGCATAATTTATACGGCTTCCGTTTGAATAGCCGAGTGCGTGAGCAACGCCCGAATCAGGCACACCGCTGACAAGGTCAATGCCCTCGGGGCGTGTTGCAGCTTCGTCTCTTGCCATAATCTCGCCGTTTCTGTTACGCATAACCTCAACGTTAACACCTTCATATGTTGAGTTGGGGTATCCGTAATATGTCCAGAGAAAAGCGCAGATTCGCATTTTCTTATGAGGCCTTGAAAGTGTTTCAATGCTGTCAGGGGTAAGTCTGACAATTTCACCGGGGCCAAGCTCCTTTTTGAAAGTGTAGCCGAGCTTTTCAAAAGCAAACGATTCAAAAGAAACGCTGTGGCCGTTTTCATCTGCGCCTATGATTACCGGTAAACGGCCGAACTTATCTCTTGCCGCAAGCAGTGAACCGTCTTCTTTAAGGATAAGAACGGAAAGTGAGCCTTCAACCTTATCCTGCGCAAACTTGATGCCTTCAACAAAGTCACTTTTCTGGTTGATAAGAGCGGCAACAAGCTCTGTTGCGTTGATTTTGCCCGAGGTCATTGCGTTGAAGTGACCGCCGCTGAATGAAAGAAACTGCTGAACAAGCTCATCAGCATTGTTGATGCAACCGATGGTTGAGATTGCATAAACGCCGAGGCTGGAACGGATGATAAGCGGCTGAGGGTCGCTGTCACTGATACAGCCGATGCAGGCGTTGCCGTGCATCTCATCAACTATGCCTGCAAACTTTGTGCGGAACGGTGCGTTTTCAATGTTATGAATATCTCTCTGAAAGCCCTTGCTTCCATCAACCGCAGCCATACCGCCGCGGCGTGTGCCGAGATGTGAATGGTAATCGACACCAAAAAATACGTCCAGAACAACGTCGCGGTTTGACGTTGCACCGAAAAATCCTCCCATAGGGGTACCTCCAGAAAATTAGTTGTTAAACTGTGCTTCTATTTTTTTGTTGGCTGCAAGAACCTTTTCTGTTGCGGCTGCTCTTGCGTCAGCGAGCTTCTTTGCAAGCTCTGCATCTGAAACCGCAAGGATCTGTATTGCTAAAAGAGCGGCGTTGACTGCACCGTCAATTGCAACCGTTGCAACGGGGATGCCTGCAGGCATCTGAACGGTTGAAAGAAGAGCGTCAAGGCCGTCAAGTGTTGATGCTTTAACGGGGATGCCGATAACGGGCAGAGTTGTGTTTGCGGCAACAGCGCCTGCAAGGTGAGCTGCTTTACCTGCGGCAGCGATGATTGCGCCGAAGCCGTTATCGATTGCGTTCTGTGAAAAAGCCTTTGACTGCTCAGGCGTTCTGTGAGCCGAATAAACGTGAACCTCATAAGGCACACCGTATTCCTTGAGCGTTGCAATTGCTTTTTCAACAACAGGCAGGTCACTGTCACTGCCCATGATGATTCCGACTTTCTTCATAAAATCTTCCTCCTTGAATTTATACAGAACTGTATAATTGTCTTTATAAAACTAACCTTGAATATTATACTATATAATATATTTTTATTGCAATACTTTTGGCTGTAAAATTTGACAAAAATTTGTCTTTTTATTTTGTCACTTACACCAAAACGCGCACGCCGTTCAAAACCTTTTCCGCAAACGCTTGACACCTGCCTGCAGATATGATATATTGTAAAAAATATGAGGGAGTAGCAAGCGCCCGAATGCGTAACAAGTCAACATACTGACCTTGCGGTCTGGCTTGTTTTAATTTGCGAGACTCATGTAAAGCCAAGCGGCTGTGCATGGGGTCTTTTTGTTTTTATCTGACACCGAGCACGGTTTGCCGCGCTCGGATTTTTTATGTTCGGAGGAAATAAAATGTTCAGCTTTTCTTTTTTCTTTAACAGCATCCTTCTCGGCATAGGTCTTGCTATGGATGCGTTTTCCGTTTCTCTTGCAAACGGTCTGAATGAGCCGAAAATGAAGAAGCCGAAAATGCTCGGTGTTGCAGGGATTTTCTCGCTTTTTCAGTTTGCAATGCCTATGATCGGTTGGGTTTGCGTTTCAAAAGTTGCACAGTATTTTTCGGCGTTTGAAAAATTCATCCCGTGGATTGCCCTTGCTCTGCTTTGCTATATCGGCGGCAGTATGCTCGTTGACGGAATCAAATGCAAGGATTCCTGCGCCGAAAAACCTGCCGTTGGCTTTTTCGCCCTTATTGTTCAAGGCATAGCAACGTCAATCGACGCACTCTCCGTAGGCTTCACAATTGCTGACCACAATTCCGTTCAGGCTCTTGTTGCCTGCCTGCTCATCGGTGTATTAACGTTTTTCATCTGCTTTGCAGGCATTGCAATCGGCAAAAAAGCAGGCACAAAGCTCACAGGCAAAGCCGGCATTCTCGGCGGCTCAATCCTTATATTTATCGGCCTTGAAATCTTTATCACCAGCTGGTTTTAAGATTTTTGATTGATTTAATTTTCCTTATGTGATATAATCACCAAAACG
>JAZNDY010000375.1:0-5696 GCA_045588295.1 Acutalibacteraceae bacterium | reverse complement strand
ACCTTCAGCGTTACTCATAAGGTAACACTTGGTCAGATTGTGGAGCATCTTGACAGCTTTGTAAGGCAGAGTGAAACTCTTGTTATGCCCGAAATTGCCCACAATTCATTTGCCAAAAAGCTTTATTCAACCTATCTTTCTTATCTCCCCGAGGATAAGGTGAGCATCCCTCTTAAGATGAATTGCGATGCACGGGGCAGCTTTACCGAAATCCTTAAAACTGCCTCCTGCGGTCAGTTTTCCGTAAATGTCAGCAACCCCGGCATTACAAAGGGTCAGCACTGGCACAACACAAAGTGGGAATTTTTTATTGTTGTTTCAGGCGCGGCTCTGATTCAGCAAAGAGAAATCGGCTCCGATAAGGTGCTTGAATTCCGCGTTACGGGTGACAAACCCGAGGCTGTGCATATGCTGCCCGGCTTCACGCATAACATCATCAACCTTTCAGAAACAGAAAAACTTGTTACCCTTATGTGGGCAAACGAGCAGTTTGACCCCAACAAACCCGATACGTTTTTTGAAGAAGTGTGATTTTAAAATGGGCATCAAAAAAGCTCAGCTCCGCGAGCACGAAAAAACATTGCTTGATATTCTTGCGAATAACCTTTTCAAAGCAGGGCGCACGGTTAACCTCACAGAGGATAACCTGAATGCGGTCTGGTGCGAAGCATACGCTCAGGCGGTTACGCTGATGGCTTTTCATAAATCAGACATTGCCCTTCTGCAAAGCGGCAAGTGCAATTATATCCGCAAAAAGCTCTCACAAACGCTTGCTGATAACGCAAAAATTGACTTTGAGCACGTGCGCATCTGCGGCATTATGAAGAATGCCGGCATTCCCTGCATAATCCTTAAAGGCTTTGCCTCTGCCCTTTATTACCCCGATGCGCTTATGCGCTCCATGGGCGACGTTGACTTTTTGGTTGATACAGATTATTTTGAGCAGGCAACCGAAGTGCTCAGCCAACACGGTTACGCCGCTTCAGACAAATCGCACGACGTGCACGACGTTTATATCGGCAAAACCTGCAGGTGCGAAATGCACTTTCAGCCCTCGGGCATCCCGCAGGGCAAGGCAGGCGTCAAGGTGCGCAAATACCTTGCCGACATCACAAAAAAAGCAGAAACCGTTCAGACCGAGCTTGGTGAAATCACCGTGCCCTGCACCTTTCACCACGGGCTGATAATTCTTTTGCACACCTGCCACCACCTGACGGGCGACGGCCTCGGCATACGCCACCTTTGCGACTGGGCGGTTTTTGTTAATTCACTTGGTGAAGAAAAATTTCTTGAAACGTTTGAAAATCCGCTTAAGGATATCGGTCTGTGGGAATTTGCAAAAACAGTCACCTTTATCTGCGGCAAATATCTTGGTATGCCTGCGGCAAGTTGGGCGGCAGATGCAGACGAAAAGCTTGCCGATTATATTTTGATTGACATTATCATCGGCGGCAACTTCGGGCAGAAAAACGCAGACAGAAGCCACGAAAGCCTGCTGATAACAGGCAAAAACGAGAAAAAAACTTCAATGCTGCATCAATTTTTTATTTCGGCAAACAGCATTGTTTACCATAACTGGAAAACCGCAAGAAAGCTCAAAATCCTGCTTCCGTTGGGCTGGGTCTTCTTTGGCGGCAGATATATCATCCGCTCGCTTTTGGGCAAACGCCCCAAAATCAGACCCAATAAGGTAGCAAAAGAAGCATCAGAAAGAATTGATATCTATTCACAGCTTCGGCTGTTTGAAAGGGAAAAATAAGGGTTTATACTATGACTAAAAAAATAATTTCATTATTGCTCGCATTGGTTTTAGCCTTCGGTTGCTTTGGCACAATCGGATTTTCAGCCGAAACGGAAACAACCCTTGCCGTCAGTTTATCCGATTTCACCTTTAAATCGGCAGAAATAGTCAAAGGCGGCAAAAATTCAACCCTGCGCATAATCGGCAAACTGCGCGCCAACGCTTCTGCTTTTAATTTCCCCAAAGCAGAGGAAGCGGCTCTGGCAGAAAACGGATTGTTTTTGCTCAGCTTTGCAAACGAAGCCGACCTTTACGCCGCCCTTACGGCGCTTGAAAACAGTCCTGCCGTTTTGTTTGCCCAGCGTGACGTGCCCGTTTACACAGAAACGCTTGAGCAGGCTGAAATGCACCTCTCCTGGGGGCCCTATGCAATTGAAGCCGACGCCTATGCAAACGCAATTGACCCTCTCGGCGTTGTGACGGTTGCGGTTATTGACAGCGGCGTTTCAGACATTGATTTTCTCAAAGACAGGCTGGTTGGCGGCTATGATTTTTATGATAACGATGCCGATGCAACAAACGACGTGAGCGTTGACAGCCACGGCACTTTTCTTGCAAGCATAATTGCAGACTGCACCGGCAATCTGCCTGTTAAAATTATGCCCGTGCGCGTGCTTGAATCTGAAACAGGTATGCTTTCAACCATTATTAACGGCATAATTTATGCTGCGGATAACGGCGCGGATGTTATTAATTTGAGTATGTGCGCTCCGCTTACCAACTGCAGAGCTTTAGAAAACGCGGTGGCTTATGCTCAAGCCAAAAACGTTACCTTTGTTACCTGCGCAGGTAACACAATAAGTGACACTGAAACCTACTGTCCCTCTCACTGCGAAACGGCAATAACCGTCAGCTCCGTTAATTTTCAAAACTGCTTCAGCGAAGCTTTTTCAAACTTCGGCGATGAGGTTGACCTGACCGCACCCGGCGAAGGCATCATCGGTTATAACGCTGCAGGCGAAGAAGCCGCCCTGAGCGGCACTTCCATGTCTGCCGCCTTTGTTTCAGCCGCGGCGGCAATGTTTTTGGTCGAAAACCCTTATTGCAACACAAACCAGGTCAGAAACGCACTCATATCCTGCGCGCTTGACCTTGGCGAAACAGGCAAAGACATAAAATTCGGCTGGGGTCTGCCCAAACTTTCAAAGCTTGCGGCAGATAACACGGTTTACGTTGAGGACATACGCCTTGATGAAGAAAATTATACGCTTGAAAAAGGCAAATCAGTTACGCTAAACCCCGTTATTCTGCCTGCAGACGCAACGGATAAAACATACGTTATCACGTCAGACAGCGGCAACGTTTCAGTCAGCGGCAACGTTATAACAGCCGTCAGCGAAGGCACTGCAACGTTAACCGTTACGAGCAACGACGGGCTTTATACCGCCAAGGCAAAAATAACCGTAACAGCCGCACCGCCTGCGGTTAAAATCATAAACAGCACAGGCACAAAGGTAATCAATTACGGTGAAACGCTCCGTATGAGCGCCCAAGCAGCAAACGTGCCTGAGGGCACGGTTATTGCGTGGTATGTTGACGGAGTTAAGCGCGGCGAGGGCGCAACGTTTGACCTTTCGCCCGAATCGGGAGCCGTTGTTACCGTTAAGCTTATCGATTTAAGCGGCAGAATCATAACGCACGAAAACGGCACGGAAATCACCGCATCGCAGACCGTCAACGTCAAAAGCGGATTTTTTCAAAAGCTGATATCGTTTTTCAAAAACCTCTTCGGCATCAGCAGGGTAATAATTCAGTCAATTAAATACTGATAAAAAAAGATGCAGAACGGACAAACTGAGCAATAACAAGGCTTCAGCCTTGTTATGCTTGCCCGAAGGCGTACAAAAGTACGTCGAGTGGCGAAGTTTGTTCGTAGCATAAAACATTGTTTTTTCTTTTGAGTAAAATTTTAGGGTTCTGCAGGATATTAATTCCTGTAGAACCCTTGTTATATATTGTTTTATGCGGTCTGCGCTTTTTTACAGCCCCTTTTGTGTTTTATTAAATTTTTTTCTTGATAAACTTAATTTTTTCTTTGAGTGACATTGCAAAAAATTCTTCGAGGTTGCGCATTTTTCTGCTCTTTTTCTTTGTTTCTTTTCTTGCAACGGCATAAAGCTTTTTGATTTTTTTGTTCTGCAAGTCATTCTTGTTTGCAACAAACCATTTTTCATTTTCTTCGCCAAAAATCCGCGTGTTTTCGGAATACGGTAAAATATATTTCCAATAAGCATCGTAAGCTTCGTCAAGCTCGGCATAATTCTTGATTGACCTTTTGGCAAGATATCGGAACCTTGCAATCAGGTTTGTCAAAGCATAACGGGCGCAGTATTCTTTATAAGCCTGCTCCGTGGCGTTTTTGCGGACGAACTCAATTTTTGCCTTGAATATTTCAATCTGACCGAATAACGGGAAAAATCTTGTTGCGGCGTTTGAGTTGAAGCAATAATAGCGGTACAGATTTTCATCAATAAATAGAATTTTTTCAATGCAGCCAAGATACCGGAAAACCAGAAGATGGTCTTCGCCGCACACCAGCTTTTCATTAAAAAAGAGGTTGTTATCTGTAAAAACACTTTTAAAAAACAGCTTTGTGTGGGTAAAAGGCATAATATATTTGCCGCAGATTTCGACAATCTGTTCATCGGAAGCGGCTGAAAAATCGCACAGCCACTCTTTTTCGCAAGCAGTTCTTGTTTTCTTCTTATAATACTCTGTAAGACCTGCAATAACAAGCTTTGCTCCCGTTTCCGCCTGTGATTTCACTAACCTTTCAACCATTGTTGTTTCAATCTCATCGTCGGAATCAACAAAGCACAAAAGCTCTGAACCTGCCTGACGGATACCCTCGTTTCTCGCCGAAGAAACTCCGCCGTTTTTCTTATGTATAACTTTAATTCTGCTGTCTGCAAGCGCAAGCTTATCACAAATTTTGCCGCTATTGTCGGGTGAGCCGTCATCAACAAGCAAAATTTCAAGGTTTTTATGCGTCTGATTGCAGATTGATTTGACGGTTGCCTCAACAGTGCCCTCTGATTTATAAACAGGCACAATAACGGTTACCTGAGCAAAAGCGTCATCATTATTCAGAAGCACACAAATTCCTCCTTTTACTCAAGCAATCCGCCGTTTTTGAGCTGGTCAAGAAACTCTTCAAGGTCGTCGGCGGCTTCATCACGGGCAATGTTATATTTGCCGAGCACTGCATCAACAAGCTCATCAAAGGTTTTTTCGCTTCTTAATTCGTCCCAGAGAAACTTGCTCACGGGGTTAAGCACAACGATGTTATTGCCGCAGGAAGAATCAACGGGCACGGCAATGAATTCGCCTGCGATTTCACGCACAATAAAACCCTGTCTGATGCTGTATTTCTTTTCTGCCATTTTATTTCTCCTCAATATAAAACTCTTTATACCACTGTGCAAATCTGCGCAGACCGTCACGCAGTGAGGTTGCCGGCTTGAAGCCGAAGTCACGCTCAAGGGCGGAGGTGTCTGCATAAGTTACAGGCACGTCGCCTGCCTGCATGGGCACAAGCTCTTTGTGCGCCTCAAAATCATAATCCTCAGGCAAAACGCCTGCCGCAATAAGCTCCTGCTGAAGAATATCAACAAAATCAAGCAGGTTTTCGGGGCTGTTGTTGCCTATGTTATAAACCCTGTAAGGCGGCACGGGCAAGCCGTCGGCTCCGTTTTCTTTTTCGGGTGCGCACTGCATAATGCGCTTAACGCCCTCAACAATATCGTCAACGTAGGTGAAATCACGCTTGCAGTTGCCGTAGTTAAAAATCTGAATTGTTTCGCCCTTGCGCAGCTTGTTTGTAAAGCCGAAGTAAGCCATATCGGGTCTGCCTGCAGGGCCGTAAACTGTGAAAAAGCGAAGACCCGTGGAGGGA
>JAZNDY010000374.1:0-5478 GCA_045588295.1 Acutalibacteraceae bacterium | reverse complement strand
CATATTAACGCCCAATGCTTCAAGCGCTTCAATCTCTCGCTTTGACTGCTCAAGCGCAAAGAAATCGGCAACGCTCTGCGCCATAATACCGCCAAAACCTTCAATCGCCGTTAAATCCTCAACTGTTGCGTTCATCAGCGCTTCCATACTGCCGAACCGGTCAGCAAGAATCTTGCCTGCTTTCTGACCGACGTGGCGGATACCGAGAGCAAAAACAAGCTTTGAAAGGTCGTTGCTCTTTGATTTTTCAACTGCATCAACAAGGTTCTGTGAAGACTTATCTTTAAATCCCTCAAGGGTCATAAAATCTTCTTTTTTGAGGGTATAAATCTCGCTCGCCTTTGTGAGCATACCGCTTGCAACAAGCTTTTCAAGCACTGCATCGCCCATCCCCTCAATATCCATTGCATCTCTTGAGCAAAAATGAATAAGGTTGCGCAGAAGCTGTGCAGGGCATTCGGGGTTAACGCATCTGACTGCCGCCTCATCCTCTTCGCGGATAACCTTTGCACCGCAGGAAGGGCAAACCTCGGGCAAAACAAAGCGTTCGCTTCCTTCTTTATGGCTGATAACCCTGATAACCTCGGGGATTATATCGCCTGCTTTGCGGATAACCACTCTGTCACCCAGACGGATATCTTTTTCATCAATAAAATCCTGATTGTGCAGCGTTGCTCTTGAAACTGTTGAGCCTGCAACAAGAACGGGCTCAAAAACGGCTGTTGGCGTTAAAACACCCGTTCTGCCAACCGCAACCTCAACGTCAATGAGTGTTGTTTCTTTTTCTTCAGGCGGATACTTATAAGCGAGCGCCCACCTGGGGAATTTTGCCGTGCTGCCAATTTCTGCACGCTGGGCAAATGAATCCACCTTGATAACCGCACCGTCAATATCAAACGGAAGCGAAGAACGGATTTCGCCGATTCTGTTAAGCTCGGCAATAACCTCATCAATGGTATCAAACTTATTATAAAACGGAACGGTTTTGAAGCCGAGTGTTTTAAGATAATCTATTGACTGCTTATGTGCCACTATCTCATTGCCGCTGTATTGCTGAATATTGAAAACAAAAATATCAAGCTTTCTTGATGCTGTAACAATGGGATTTTTCTGCCTTAATGAACCTGCCGCGGCGTTACGGGGATTTTTAAAAGTTTTTTCGCCGTTAAGCTCCTGCTCTTCAACAAGAGCGGCAAAAACTTTTTTGGGCATATAAACCTCGCCCCTGACCTCAATACGCTCAACCGCATCCTTAAGGCGCAGAGGGATAGAGTTAACGGTTCTTAAATTTGCCGTAACGTCTTCGCCCGTTATGCCGTCGCCTCTTGTTGAGCCTCTTGTGAAAACCCCGTTTTCATATTCAAGCGCAACAGAAAGACCGTCAATCTTCGGCTCAACAATGTATTGCGCATCAGGAAACAGTTCTTTAACCCTTGCATCGAACGCCTTAACCTCATCAAAGCTGAAAGCATCCTGCAGGCTTTCAAGCGGAACTGTATGAACAACGGGTTCAAACATACCTGCGGCACTGCCGCCGACTCTCTGCGTAGGCGAATCGGGAGTTATAAGCGAGGGAAACTCCTTTTCGATTGCAGCAAGCTCACGCTGGAGCATATCATATTCATAATCCCCGATCTCGGGGTTATCCTCAACGTAATATTTATGGCTGTGGTAATTGAGCAAATCACGGAGTTCGGCTGCTCTTTTTTCTGCAACGTCAAACTGCATATAAAAAACTTCCTTAATTTAAGATAAAGTTATTATACCATTTTTTAAAACAAAATCAATATTATTAAATGCAAAATAAAAAGAGAGTGCCGAAACACTCTCTTAATAATTTATCATGTTGATTCTGTCCGCTGAGCTGAAGGTGAAAGAGCCGAAGCGTAAACGGAATCAAGGTCGATGCTTGAAATGGTCATACCGGCTGAAGTGTAACTGCGGTGGGTAACAATATAAGGTGCTGCAGCTTTGGTATCAAACCTTGAATCAAGTTTGCTTGCGATAAAGGACGTTACAACGCAAGATGAAGTGTAATCATTGAAAACAACAACAATTTTACTGATTTTGCCGCTTGAGTTGTGTTCAAGCATAACCAGACCTTCTGAACCGTCAATATATGTGATGTCATATGAAGTAAGGTCAGAGTCGGAGTCAGACAAACCGAGTTCATTGGGATTAATATAAGCTGTGCTTATGTCATTAAAGAATTTTATAAATTCCTGGTCATTGAAGTTAAATGAATTGCCCTCAACGCCGTGAACCTTTTTAGGAATTGTTCTTGTTTCAAGAAGCTCTTCGCAGATTGTGCAACGGCGTTCTTCTGTGCCGCTGTAATCAAAGGTGGGCTGGCTGATAACCGTCCAAGTGCCATCGTTATGGCCTGTGGCTTTTTCACCGATTTCGCCGCAACGGTCGCAATACTGGTCTTCCTCACAGGTTGCTTCAATCCAATCGTGGCCAAGTGCTTCGCCCTCAGTTGCATCGCAATAAATGCAGGTTCTTGCATTTGTGCAATCAGCGTCACCAAAATCGTGATCAAGGCAAATGGTGTGTGAACCTATCAACCAAAGGAAAACAATGCCGCCAACAAAAAACAGGAACAGTATTAAAAGAATGGGAATTAAAATAAGCAGAAGCTTTTTTCCCTTTTTCTTTTTGGGCGGGTTGGGGTTATTGGCAGGCGGAACAGGAGGAGCAGGAACGTAAGCCTGTTCAAACGTGTTTACGGGTGCAGGTGCAGGATTCACAGGCGCAGGGTTTACGGGTGCTGCCGCAACGTTTTCAGGCTGAACAGCATAGTCTGACAAATTAGCGCCGCAACTTGAACAAAACAAAGCGCCGTTTTCCAAAGGCGCACCGCAAACAGGGCAAAAGCTTCCGCCCTGAGGCTGATTGTTATTCTGATAATCCATTAATTTTTACCTCCGCAATTTTATGGTACCTTTACTGTTAGAATATCATTAAAAAAATAATATGTCAAGTAACATAAAAAAAGTATAAAATATGTCTTATTCAGTAATATCATCCGGTTTTGTTTTTATCTATCATAACCTCAGGTACAGAGCCGACTATAACCGTTTGAGCAACGCAAACAGAAGTTTTGACCTTGTGGTTAACCCTTTTGCCTGAAAGTGTGAGAACAACCGTTGTTTCAAGGTTCAGCATAACGCTGTGCTGAGTCTGATTAACGCCTGCAGATTCAAAAACGTTTTCAAAATCCGTTGCAGTTACACCGCTCATTCCAACCTTCACTTCGACATACGGCCCAACGCCCGAAAACAGAGTAACCCCTGTTGCCGACCCTAACGGCACACGCACGCAAACAAAAGAGTTTTTTTCAAACACCCTGTCAACCGCACGCGAAATTTCAGCTTTAAACATATTCATCTTAACAATATCCGTTGTTATGCCTGTAATCATTTTATTTGCAGAATAATTAACGGCAACAATCTGTGAATAATCAACCTTGCAATCAGTCAAGGCTTTTTCGATTCCCTTGCTGATAACTTGTTCTGCGGTTGCTTTGGCTTCAAGCTCCGCCAAATCATAAACTGCAGGTCTGAGCCTCGCATCAACAAGCAAAAAAACAACCGAAAATATAAGCAAAAAACAGATTATTTTAAATGCAATTCCGTTCACCCTGTGAAACATATTTCTGCGGTATCTCATAAAATCACCATAACATTATATGAAACACCAAACAAAAAATGAACGGCAGCCTGAACAACACAGACTGCCGTAAAATTTGCATTATACAGTTTTAAAGGATAATTCTTCAACCTTTTCAAGCAAGTTCATATGCTTAAGATAAAACACGCGCGTGTTAAGCCGGCCTGAAAGAAAACCGATTGCCGAACCGTGGTCGCCATCTGTTACCGGCATAACGTTCCACACGCCTTTTCTGACGTTATTCTCGTCATAATCGGTATGAGGCTCGGTATCGGGATAAGATGCGGCTGAAACTTCAATCAGGCCGTCGTTTTCTTTTTCTGCATTTTTTTCGCCGTTAATAACAGCGTTGAGCCTGATTAACGATGAAGTGAAAGTCAGAAATTTGAAGCTGCATCCCATGGGAAGATATAATTTGGTGTTTTTATAACGTCTGACTACGTTGAAAGCATATGAGAAATAATAATTATCCTCGGCAATCCTCGCGTAGCTGTTAACCTTGTTAACACCCTCGGGTGACATATCAAACTCAACGCAATCCTCACCCGTCTGAAAATCTTTGATTGTTTTATAAACCGACTTTAAGGTGTTATCTGCAGGGTTTCTGCTGACTCCGTAATGCTCAAGCTGAATATCAACCAGCTCACCGCTGAAAGAAGCGTTGCATGTAACGGCAGAATAAGTTGCAGCCATTTCTTTTAAAATCGGCAACAGTCTGAATCTTTCAGCCGTCTGATAAGCTGACGTTGCATTGAGCAAAGCGCAAACAGCGGTTACGCTGCACAGCAAGCCTGAATTGCCGCCTTTAAAAAGGTCCGAAACACCCTCACCGCTTGCTTCAACCTCTTCGGGCGAACCGTGAGCAAGCAGATGAGCAAGCAACCTGACGCAGTTGCCGCCAAAGCTGTGACCAAGCAGATGAATTTTGTTATTTTCGCTCCAATCGGGAATCAGAGGTTTATCATATGTTCTGCCGAATCTTTCGTGGTTATGCTTTTTGGCGTGAACTTCGCCGTAATCAACTCTTGTGCCCTTTAACTGAGCATAAAGCTCGCAAGCCTGGTCCCATGAGCTTGCCATAGGGCCTACGGTTGAAGCATAACATCTGTAGCCGTTATCGTTGAGCCAACCTATAACGTCACCTGAAGTTGAGCCCCAATAAGGCAAGATATCATAAAAACCTTTTCTCTCGCCCCAGCCAAACATTCCGTGAACAAAAATAACGGGATATTTTAAATTGTCAAACGCCATTCTCAATTCCACCAAAATAAATCAAAATAAATTAATCGGTTATATATTCTTTTTCAACATTTTCAAGAATATCAAAATGCTTAAGATAAAACGCTCTGGTTTGCATTCTGTCGCCGCACAAGCCTATGGGCGAACCGTGGTCACCCTCTGTTATCGGCATAACGTTCCAGACGCCCTTTTTAATCTTACCGTATTTATAATCAACGTGAGGCTCTTTGAACGGATATGACGCGGCTGAAAGCTCAACCAGACCGTCGTTTGTTTCAGCCTTGGTTTTGTTTAGCCTTGAATTAAGAAGCATCAGCGTTGAAGTGAAGCTCAAAAATTTGAAGTTAACACCGACAGGCACAAGCTGTTTTGTGTTTTTATACTGATGAACAACGTTGAAAGGATATGAAAAATAATAATTATCTTTTGAAATATCAATCCTGTCATTCAGGAGTTTTGCGCCCTCGGGCGACATATCAAACTTAACGTTATCGGGGTTGTCAAGAAAATCGAGCAAAGGTTTCAGACCTGATTCGCGCTCAAATTCGCCGGGTATGCTGTTAACAC
>JAZNDY010000373.1:0-2223 GCA_045588295.1 Acutalibacteraceae bacterium | reverse complement strand
ATACGAACCTCGCGGCCTGCCTGTATTGCAAATGAGCGGTCAACACCCTCAAATGATGTTGAAATCTCCTCAAGCTTTTCAAGACGCTTGATGTAATTCTGAACATCTTCCCTTCTTGCGCCGGGTCTTGCGGCTGAGATAGCATCTGCAGCCTGCACAAGGCAAGCAACAAGAGTTTTTGCTTCAACCTCACCGTGGTGAGCTTTGTTTGCGTGAAGGATATTTTCGTTTTCTTTATATCTCTTTGCAAACTCAACGCCGAGGTCAACGTGGGAGCCTTCCATTTCGTGGTCGAGTGCCTTACCGATATCGTGGAGCAAGCCTGCTCTCTTTGCAGTCTTGACGTCGGTGCCAAGTTCCGAAGCCATAAGACCTGCAATGTAGGATACCTCAAGCGAATGGTTAAGAACGTTCTGACCGTAGCTTGTTCTGTAACGAAGCTTACCGATAAGCTTAACGATTTCGGGGTGAACGCTGTTAACACCTGCATCGATGAGTGCGTGCTCACCTGTCTGCTTGATGGTCTGTTCAACCTCGCGCTTTGCCTTTTCATACATCTCTTCGATTCTTGCAGGGTGAATTCTGCCGTCAGCGATGAGCTTTTCAAGAGTGAGCCTTGCAATTTCTCTGCGCACGGGGTCAAAGCTGGAAACTGTGATTGCTTCGGGAGTATCGTCAATGATAAGGTCAACGCCTGTTATCATTTCAAGAGTTCTTACGTTTCTGCCTTCACGGCCGATGATTCTGCCCTTCATTTCATCGTTGGGCAGAGCAACAACTGAAACTGTTGCTTCAGCAGCGTGGTCAGCAGCACAGCGCTGAATGGCTGTTGTGATGATTTCTCTTGCGAGCTGGTCGCAATCATCCTTTGTTTTCTGCTCGTATTCCTGAATTCTGAGAGCCTTTTCGTGGTCAAGCTCTTCATCAAGAGATTTGATGATATAATCCTTAGCCTGTTCCTTTGTGAAACCTGAAATTCTTTCAAGCATATCGAACTGGCTCTTTTTGATGCTCTCAATTTCTTCAAGGCGTTCATCAGCCGCCTTGATTTTGCCGTTGAGGATTTCATCTTTCTTTTCAAGGTTATCGCTCTTTTTATCAAGAGCTTCTTCCTTCTGGGTTATGCGGCGTTCCATACGCTGCACTTCGTTGCGTCTTTCACGCAGCTCTTTTTCTGTTTCTGTTCTCTGCTTATGGATTTCGTCCTTTGCTTCAAGAACAGCTTCTTTCTTTTTGGCTTCAGCCGTTGCAATGGCATCGCTGACAATTTTGTTTGCTTCCTGTTCAGCGGAGCCGATTGCAGCCTCTGCAACCTTCTTCCTATGTAAACCGCCGAGAATGAAGCCGATGACCGCACCGACAACAAGCGTTGCGACAGCAATAAGAATAACTATCCAGAGATCGAGTTCTATGCGAATTCCTCCTTTTTCAGTTTATTTGCAGCATTCGCAAGCTGCATAAATTGGGTTTGCGGCACCTGCCGCAGAACGATATAAAATATCGGTTAACATCAATAAATGGTGTATCGGAGCTCAAAAAAGCTCCTCTTGGCACAAAATAACACCATTGTATTAATAGTATACTTTTAACGGCACATTGTCAAGTTTTTTTATCTATTTTTTATTAAATTTCTATTGACTTTAATTTATTACGGTGATAATATGTTTTATAATAACAGAAATCGTTGAAGCAGAAAGCTGTTTGCAACGGCGTTTTTTCAGAGAGCCGCCCCTTGGCTGTGAAGGCGGCAAAACACCGCATTCAGTTACCGCCTGCCGAGAGCCGCAAACCAATGCGCGCCGTTTCAGCCGCGTTAAGGCTGTTTGAGAGCCGAAGTTATTCTTCGGAATTACGGGTGGAACCGTGGAGCTTATTATGCTTCACCCTGTTTTTTCAGGGTGGAGCTTTTTATTTTGTAAAAATTCAGAAAGGACTGATTAATAATGATAAACGTTACACTTAAAGGCGGCGTCGTTAAACAGTATGAAAACGGCATAACCGCAATGGAAATCACCAAAGAGCTCGGTATGGGTCTTTACAAAGCAGCCTGCGTTTGCCGCATCAACGGCAAGGTTGCAGACCTGAGAACAGCGCTTAACGAAGACTGCGAGCTTGAAATTGTTACCTTTGACGATGCAGACGGCAAATATGCTCTGCGTCACACAGCATCACACATCCTTGCACAGGCTGTTAAAAGACTTTATCCTGCCGCAAAACTCGCTA
>JAZNDY010000372.1:0-1857 GCA_045588295.1 Acutalibacteraceae bacterium | reverse complement strand
GCTCAGCGCTATTTTAAAGAAAGAGGAATAAAATTCCAGTTTATTGACCTTGCGCAGAAAAACCTGAGCAAGGGCGAATATACCAGCGTCAAAGCTGCCGTCGGCTCAATGGAAGCTCTGATTGATGAAAAATCAAAGGCTTATGAAAAGCACTTTATCAAATATCTTGCAAGCAAGGAAGCCGTTGAAGAAAAGCTTCTTGAGCACGGCGAACTTTTTAAAACGCCCATCGTCAGAAACGGCAGACAGGCAACCGTGGGCTATTGCCCCGAAATCTGGAAGACCTGGGATTAATATGCCTCAAACTTCGAAATTGTTGCAAAACAACGGGCTTTTTCGATAACAAGTTTAAAATAGCGCACTCTGATTTCCTTGAAACGGCAGATGCGTTTATAACCGATAACGGTTTCTTTGGCGATACGCTTCCATTTGCCGTCAACCTGTGCATAGATTGAAAATTTTTCTATTTGCTGACCTGTTCTGATGTGTTCACCGAGAACGATTTTATCAATATCGTATTCATCGCCAAGGTCAAGAATCAGCTCTGCTCCGTCAGGGTCATCGCCTGAATGCCAGTATTCCTCAGGGTCATAGCTGAGAGCCATCTGGCCGCAATGTTCTTCGTCAAGGTGTTTGTTGTCTGTGATGATTGAACCTTCCGCAAGGTTTTCATTAAAATCAATTTCAAGCTGAGCACCCATTGAAAGAAGGGTTTCAACGTCTTTTTCGTTGATTTTTCCGTCAGGCATAGGAGGAATGTTAAGCAAAAAGCTTGCGTTAGCACCAACGGAGTTATAATAAATATCCATCAGTTTTGAAAGAGGTTTAACGCTGTAATCTTCATCCTTGTGGTAGAACCAGCCTTTTCTGATTGAAACGTCAACCTCTGCCGGATACCATATAAGTTTACTGCATTTTTTAATAACTTTCCTGCTGCCCAGATCAAGGTCAGTGGGATTTATTTTTTTTGGCGGTTTTGAAACGTTTTGCTGGCTTGCGGATGCGATGAGCTCGGCGTTGGAATGATAATAAGGTACAACGCTCCATTCGCTCTTGCGGCATATGCCGGCTTCGTTGCCGCACCAACGAACGTCGGGGCCTGAAATGTTGATGGTTGCATCAGGCTGAAGCTCGCGGATAAGCTTGTAATAACTTTCCCAATCATAATCCTGCTTTTTTCCGTTTTTTCCTTCGCCGCAGGCGCCGTCAAACCAAACGCAGAAAAGCTCGCCGTAAGCAGTGAGCAATTCACGAAGCTGATTTCTGAAGAATTTGTTATAAGCTTCACCTGTGCCGTAAGTTTCTTCGTGCCTGTCCCAAGGGGAAAGGTAAATGCCGAATTTGATACCGAACTCTTTGCAGGCTTCTGCACACTCGGCAACAACGTCGCCTGCGCCGCCTTTCCATTTTGAAGAACGAACGCTGTAATCTGTGTAAGCAGAGGGCCAGAGGCAAAAACCGTCGTGGTGTTTTGCTGTGAGGATAAGACCCTTCATGCCTGAGAGTTTGCAGAGCTTTGCCCACTGGCGGCAATCAAGGTTTTCGGGGTCAAAAAGGTCAGGGTCTTCGTTGCCGTTGCCCCATTCCGAGTTAGTGTATGTGTTAATACCGTAATGAATGAAAGCATAAAATTCGGTTTCCTGCCATTTAATCTGGCGTTCGCTGGGAACGATTGAAGCGGCATATTTAACGTAATCACGGCACGTCCGATCATGGCAACGGCTCCAATCGCCCATGCCACCCCCAATCGGGAACACAACGAACGTTGCACGGCACGGTCGCCTTCCTCGTACCGCTTATCGGTTTCGTCGGACGGAACAAGATGACCCGTATGCTGTGAAATCACCGAGAACACCA
>JAZNDY010000371.1:0-3217 GCA_045588295.1 Acutalibacteraceae bacterium | reverse complement strand
ATGTGCGGTGACCTTTCGGCTTCTGTCATCAAACGCAATTTCGGCGAAAAGGATTTCGGCACCCTCTTCCCCGGTCATGGCGGCGTGCTGGACAGAATTGACAGCTTCCTTTTCACAATGCCGGCAACTTACGTTATGCTTTCAATAATTCTTGCTTTTTATAAAGGATGAGTTTAATGATAAAATCTCTTGCCGTTTTAGGCTCAACGGGTTCAATCGGCGTTCAGGCGCTTGACGTTGCAAGGCTTCATAATTTAAAGATTGAAGCACTCACAGCAGGCAGCCGCGTTGATATTATTGAAAATCAGATAAGAGAATTTTCGCCTGCCGTTGCTGCGCTTGCAGACGAAAAGGCGGCGGCTGACTTGAAGGTAAGAGTTGCCGACACGGCAACCAAAGTGCTTTCGGGCGCAGAGGGCGTTAAAGAATGCGCTGCTTGCGGCGCAGAAAGCGTGCTCAACAGCATTGTTGGCATTGCAGGTCTTGCTCCCACGGTTGCCGCTATTGAAGCAGGCAGTGATATTGCCCTTGCAAACAAAGAAACACTTGTGGCAGGCGGCAAATTTGTTATGGGTCTTGCAAAAGAAAAGGGCGTTAACATCTATCCCGTTGACAGTGAGCATTCTGCAATTTTTCAGTCGCTTCAGGGTTGCACGGGCAAAAAACAGATTAAGCGCTTGATTTTAACAGCTTCAGGCGGCCCGTTCTTCGGCAAAACAAAAAAAGAGCTTGAGGGCGTAACTCTTGAGCAGGCTCTTAACCACCCCAACTGGAGTATGGGCGCAAAAATAACCGTTGACTCTGCCACAATGATGAACAAGGGTCTTGAGCTTATTGAAGCGGCTTGGCTTTTTGATATGGCGGCAAAGGATATTGATATTGTTGTTCACCGCCAGAGCATCGTGCATTCGCTTGTTGAGTATATTGATAATTCCGTTATCGCTCAGCTCGGCGTGCCCGATATGCGTATCCCCATTCAGTATGCCCTCACTTATCCCGACAGGTTTGAAAGCCCCGTCAGGCAGCTTGACTTAACGGAGTTTGCAACCCTCACCTTTGAAAAACCTGATTATGAAACCTTTGCCTGCCTCAATCTTTGCAGACAGGCAATTGAAAAAGGCGGCGTATACCCGGCGGCAGTCAATGCGGCTAACGAAAAAGCAAACGAGCTTTTCCGTCAGGGCAAAATACGTTTCCTTGATATCGCATACGCTGTGGCAGACGCCCTTGAAAATGCGCCTTGCAACAGCAATTACAGCCTTGACGACGTTTTTGAAACTGACAGGCTTATTCGCAACAGAACAGAAAGGTTATTTATATGAACGCTATTCCTCTTTTTTCCGCAGCAGCAGTCTGGGGCAAGGTGTGGCCAATTTTTGTTGCCATTCTTTTCTTCGGTCTTATAATCGCTTTCCACGAGTTGGGTCACTTCACGTTTGCAAAAATTTTTAAGGTTCAGGTTAACGAATTTGCACTCGGTATGGGCCCCGCAATCTTCAAAAAGAAAATTGGTGAAACTCAATATGCCCTGCGCCTTTTTCCCATCGGCGGTTACGTCAGCATGGAAGGCGAGGATTCCGAGAGCGAAAACGAGCGCGCTTTCTGCAACGCAAAGGCATGGAAACGCTTTATCATCATTGCCGCAGGCGGTGTTATAAACCTCATAATGGGTGTTATCCTCGTTATGCTGATGCTTGGTGTGCGTAACGATTTAATAGGCACAACGCAGATTCATAGCTTTTATGATGATTCCGTTACCTGCAACCAAGGTTTGCAGGCAGGCGATAAAATCACAAAAATCAACGGCAAAACCGTTTTCGGCGAATTTGATTTCAGCTATCTTATGGCAAGTGACGATGACGGTGTTTATGATTTTGTTGTTAACAGAAACGGCGAAAAGGTTCACGTTAACGGCGTTGCTTTTGCAAAACATGATGACGGTTCACTTTATTTTGATTTTTCTGTTCTCGGCAAAGAAAAAACATTTCTTAACGTTATTACAAGCTCAATCCCCGAATCGGTTTCAATTGCCAGAATAGTCTGGATGAGCCTTTTTGACCTTGTAACGGGTCAATACGGTTTGCAGGATTTAAGCGGACCTATCGGCACTGTCACGATTATTGCAGACACCGCACAGGCGGCTGTTGTTCAAACAGATTTTTCACAGCTGTTTATGATGCTTGCGCTTATCGCAATCAACATCGGCATCTTCAATCTTCTTCCTCTGCCTGCGCTTGACGGCGGCAGACTCTTCTTCCTGACAATCGAAATGATAATCAGGCGCCCCATCTCCAGAAAGTATGAAGGCTGGGTCCACGCAATCGGCCTTGTTCTTCTGCTCATACTGATGGCGGTAATCTCGTTCAGTGATATAATGAAGCTTATCAAAGGATAGGTGAAAACTATGACCCGTAACAGCAAAAAAGTTAAAATAGGCGGCATTTATATTGGCGGCGGCGAAAAAATTGCCGTGCAGTCAATGCTCAATAAGCCGGCTTCCGATATTGAAGGCAGCGTGGCGCAGGCAATTGCGCTTGAAAAGGCAGGGTGTGAAATCATCCGCGCCGCAGTGCCTGATATGGCGGCTGTCAAGCTCATTGAAAAGCTTAAGGAAAACCTTACCGTGCCCGTTGTTGCGGATATCCATTTTGATTACAGGCTTGCGCTTGCAAGCATTGACGCAGGGGTTGATAAAATCCGCATCAATCCCGGCAACATCGGCAGCTTTGACAGAGTTAAAGCTGTTGCCGATGCCTGCGCAAACAGGGGAGTGCCTATCAGAATAGGCGTTAACGCAGGCTCACTTGAAAAAGAAATTCTCGCCGAATACGGCTCGCCCTGCGCTGAAGCGCTTGTTAAAAGCGCACTCAAGCACGTTGAGCTTCTTGAAAAATGCGATTTCGGCGATACTGTTATTTCCATCAAATCTTCAACCGTTAACACAATGGTTGAGGCTTATGAGCTTATGGCTCAGAAATGTGATTATCCTTTGCATCTCGGTGTTACCGAAGCAGGCACACATAATATGGCGCTCATCAAATCGTCAATCGGTATCGGCTCGCTTCTGCTTAAAGGCATAGGCGACACAATCCGTGTTTCAATGACGGATGACCCCGTTAAAGAGGTCAAGGCGGCAAACGATATTCTGCAGGCTATCGGCTTAAAGACCGACTGCCCCGATATTGTTGCCTGCCCCACCTGCGGCAGAACAAAAATT
>JAZNDY010000370.1:0-2625 GCA_045588295.1 Acutalibacteraceae bacterium | reverse complement strand
ATCAGCCCTCTGAATGTGCCTCAACAGATTTTTCACCGTCTTGGTTTTGTGCATTTTTTTCAACATCAACGTTTTCGGTTGCTTTTGTTTTATCTTTTTTTCTGCCCCAGAGGTGAATAATTCCTTCTTGATTAAGCGCCTTGAGAAGCACAAGAGTAATCGGCACCGCAAAAAGACCGATTGCGCCAAAAAGCTGTGCGCCGAGATACATACCCGAGAGAGTCAGGATGGGGTGAACACCAACGTTCATTGCAACAAGTTTCGGTTCAATTATCTGGCGGATAACAGTAACGACGATATAAAGGATAACAAGACCTATTGCAAACGGAATATCTCCCATTATAAGCGAATAAATCGCCCAGGGAATAACAACCGTGCCCGTACCCAGAACAGGTATGATATCAACAAGCGCGGTTATGATTGCAATAACCACAATGTGTGAGCCCTTATAAACACCCATAAGCTGCATCAGCGTAAGCGCAACCGCAACCTCTGAAAACGTTATCAGAATAATGGTTGTGTATGATTTGACCATCTTGCCGATAACGTTGGTGAAAATATTTTTTGCTTTAACAAGCGCATATTCACTGCTTTCGGAAACATTTCTCTTAATCATTGCTACAATGTTATCGTAGTCTGTTGTGATAAAGAAGAACGATACAGTGCTTATGAGCATAGCGGTGAGAATCCAGGGAATTTTTTTTGCAACTTCAACAACGCCGTCAAGCGGACCTTTGAACAATGATAAATCAAGCTTGCTTGCAAGACCTGCCAGACCTTCTTCTCCGCCAAGACCTGCAACGCCCTGTTCTTCTGTGCGTTCAATAAGACCTGCAAAAAATCCGTTTACAGCCTCGGTTGCCGATGCTTCTGCTTTTGCAGGCAGAATTTCAATCACGTCAAGCACCCAAAGGCGTACCGATTCTATCACCTGCGGCAAATCGCTCAGCTTTTGGCTGAGAAACTGAATAAAATCTTTGAATTCTGCAACCAACCTGTAGCCGACCAACACAACAATGCCGAGAAGCAAAAACAGCACCAGCGTTGCAACAATTATTGAAACTGTTTTCTTTTTGATTTTTGTTTTCTCTGAAATTTTTCTGATGGGTTTCTGAAGCATAAGCGCAATCAGAAACGTAAACACAAATGGTGCCACCAGACCGAGTGCATATTTCATAAACAGGTAATAACCCACGGCAAGAACGGCAAAATATGCAACGTTAATTAAAGTTCCTCTTCTTTTTTCAATTAAATTCATTTTTTGCACCTCCGGACACGCGCAAAAACATATATTTCCATAGCGGTAAAATTCAGTTTACACCATTTTGAATAAAAAGGCAATTAATCTTTATAAAAAAACATAAAAACTTAACAAACTTTCTTTTTTCTCTTTATTATTTTGAAAAAGTATGATAATATATATGCAATTATTATTTTTAAGAAAGGAAGTGCGTTTGATGTACGTTGCCATTATGGGTTACGGAGTAGTCGGCTCCGGCGTAGCAAGCCTTCTTAAAAAGAACCATGAACATATCCTCAAAAAAAGTATGCAGGATGTTATGGAGCTTAAATATATTCTTGACCGCCGCACCTTCCCCGGCGACCCTTACGAGCATCTTGTTATGTCCGACTTTGCCAAGATAGTTGAAGATGACGATGTTAAAATCGTTGTTGAAACAATGGGCGGTCTTCACCCTGCTTATGAATATGTTCTTGCAAGCCTCAAGGCAGGCAAACACGTTGTAACCTCAAACAAAGAGCTTGTTGCCGCAAAAGGCTGTGAGCTTCTTAAGGTTGCAGAAGAAAATGATGTTAACTTCCTGTTTGAAGCAAGCGTTGGCGGCGGTATTCCGATTATCCGCCCCATCAGCCAGTGCCTTGCCGCAAACGATATTGATGAAATTGCAGGTATCCTCAACGGCACAACCAACTTCATCCTCACAAAGATGATAAGCGACGGTATGACCTTTGACGAAGCTCTGCTTCTTGCCCAGAGAAACGGTTACGCAGAGCGCGACCCCTCCGCAGACGTTGACGGTTTTGATGCTTGCAGAAAAATCTGCATCCTTGCCGCACTCTGCTTCGGCAAACACGTTTATCCCGATTCGGTTTATACAGAAGGCATCCGCAAAATCACACTTGCAGACGTAGAATACGCAAGAGCCTGGGGCGGTGTTATCAAGCTCATCGCAAGAGCAAAGCTGCTTGAAGATAACCGTGTTGCGGTTATGGTTTCACCCGCATTCGTTCAGAATCACAGCCAGCTTGCAAGCGTTGATGACGTTTTCAATGCAATCCTCGTTCGCGGCGATGCAATCGGTGACGTTGTTTTCTACGGCAAGGGCGCAGGCTCAATGCCCACCGCAAGCGCAGTTGTTGCAGACGTTATTGACTGCGCAAGGCATATGCAGGGCAAAAAGTTCTTCGGTTGGCAGGACAGCGAAGACGGCTACGTTGCAAGCTACCTTGACACAAAGTCAAGCTTCTATATCCGTATGACTGCTGACGATGCAGCCGCCGCACTCGTTCTGGTCAACAAAGCATTCGGCGAAGTTTCAATGCTTTCAAGAGCAGATGCTCCCGACGGCGAATTTGCCTTCGTGACAAAAATGCTCAGCGAAAAGG
>JAZNDY010000369.1:0-11557 GCA_045588295.1 Acutalibacteraceae bacterium | reverse complement strand
TAATCATTGTTTTCTCTCCTTTAAAAATTTATCTTAACTTTTTCATTATTCCTTGTGATGCGGCAACTATTTTGGCGGCAGTCGGCTTGGTAATGAGATCCATCTCGCCCATAAATTCAACGTAATCGCCGTCAAAACGGTGCTTGAAGCGGTAAAGACCGAAGAGCGGATTGTTTTCGTCAATCACGCCTGCAACGCCTCTGAAATCATAAATGCGGCAGTTTTCTTCAATTGCCCACTTTATCATTTCCCACTGAAGCAGATAGTTGGGCATAACATTGCGGTCAGAGTTTGACGATGCACCGTAAAAATACCAGACCTTATCACCCCAGATGACGGATATTGCGCCTGCGATGGGTCTGCCTTCATAATATGCCATATAAAGCCTTGCTTTATCGCTGAAGCAATCAAGAATGCTTGCAAAATATGCGGCGGAGCGAAGGTCAAAGCCGTCTCTTTCGCAGGTTTCTTTCATAAGTTGATAAAAGGTTTCTGCCATTTCGCTGCCGTGGATTTTGATTTCAACGTTGTTTTTGAGAGCCTGACGGATTTTGCGCCTGTGGTCTGAGTGGAAGGCGGCAAAAACCTCATCCTCAGTTCTGCCGTTGAGATGAATTCTGATAACACAGCGGCACTGGTAATCTTCAAAATTCACCGTTCTGCCTTTGAAGTTAAAGCCTTCTGCAAGAGCCATTGCTCTGTATTCTTCGTTTTCATAAGGCACGTCTTTATCAATTTTAAGTTCATATGCGTTGTATTTTTTGCCTTCTTCTTTTGCGGCGGCAATAAGGGCGGCAAAAGTTTCTTTATCGTTAAACGCGCAAACGGGGCCTCTGGGCGCATACATCATGTGGTAAGGAAGCTTTGAAATTTTGCGGAGCAGAACAGCCATTGTGCCTGTGATTTCGCCACTGTCGTTTTTGCAGATAATTCCGAACCACTTCCAGTCGTTTTTAACCTTGCCCCAGAGCGAAGTCTGCAAAAAATGGCCGTTCTCGTGTTTCTCAACAAAGGCATCAAGCGCCTGTGCGTTGTTTATATCAACAATCTGTGTTTTCACAATTTATCCTCACAATCGTAATTATACATATACACAAATATTATAACCTAATAAATGCTGAAATGCAAGAGTGCCGCAGATTAATATTTATATTGATTTAAAGAAATATATAATATATAATAAATTTATCTGTGGGATTGGAGAAAAAGAAAATGGAATTAAATCTCAACCTGAATAAAACATACCAGACCTTTGAGGGCATAGGTGCAAGCGGTGCGTGGTGGGCGCAGATTGCAGGCGGCTGGGATAACGTTGACCCTGAAAGCGGAATGGCTGTCAGGGACAGAATCTCACAGCTTCTTTACAGCAAAACCGAAGGTATAGGTATGCGCACTTACCGTTATAACATCGGCGGCGGTTCGGCAGATTCGGGCAGAGGCGATTATTCCGACCCTGCAAGGCGCGCAGAAAGCTTTGATGACGGCAAGGGCGGTTATGATTTTTCAAAAGATGCAAATGCTGTTTATATGATGAAGCAGGCTGCGTCTGACGGAGCGGATGAGATTATTCTTTTTGTCAATTCGCCCATTGAACGCCTGACCAAAAACAATAAAGCGCATCTTAACAAAAATCAGATTTTCAGAACAAACCTTTCTCCTGCAAATTATTGTGATTTTGCAGACTATATTCTTGACGTTGCGGAGCATTTTGTCAAAGAAGGTCTGCCTGTTAAATATATTTCACCCATCAATGAGCCGATGTGGATATGGAACGGCGGTCAGGAAGGTTGCCATTACAGTCCCCGTCAGGCAGGCGATATTATGCTTTGCGTTGCGAAAAAGCTTGAATCAAGAAAAAGCCTTAAAGGCGTTATGCTCTCAGGCGTTGAAAACGGCGATATCCGCTGGTTCAACAAAACGTACACACGCAACTTGCTGAAGTATCCCGAGGTCAGAGCAAAAATCGATTCCGTAGATCTGCATTCATACTGTCTGCCGCAGAAGTTTTTGCCTGCGTTTGCAAATAACAGAATTGCGTTTGTGAAGCGCTTCAGAAAATGGATGGATAAAAAACACCCCGAAGTGCCTGTTAAAATGAGCGAATGGTGCCATATGCAGGGCGGCAAAAACACGGGAATGGATTCTGCGCTTGAAACCGCAAAGGTTATGTGCGAGGATATCGGCATTCTTAACGTTACCTCGTGGCAGCATTGGATTGCCTGCTCGCTCTATGATTATTGCGACGGTCTGATTTATCTTGACGTTGAAAAACGCAGTTTTGAGCTCACAAAGAGATATTACGTTACGGGCAATTTCTCAAAATATATTCCTTACGGCGCTGTCCGTTTTGACGTTAAAACCGATGACGATTCCGTAACGGTTCTCGGCTTCAAAAAAGACGGCAGACTGTATTTCGTTTTTGTTAATTTCTCAAAAGAAGAAAAGAAAACCGTTTTTGAATCTGACGCATTTGTTGCCGTTACGGATAAAAACAGCAGTCTGTGTGAATACACCGTGAAAAAGGACGAAACAATCACCGTTACTCCTGAATCTGTTACCACCGTTATTGTGGAGGTTTAAAATGAAAATAAAGCAAAAGATAACGTCGGTTATCGGCACTGCAAAGCATAACTGGAAAACACCACCAAAAGGCAGATACGTTACGTATAAAGAGATAGCGTCACTCTCGGGCGGCGGCATAGGTGTTCGTTTTGTGAGTCATTGCATCACGCAGATGATAATTTCAGTGGGCAACGAGCTTATCGGCAACACCATCGGCATTAACCCGACTTCGCTCTATGCAATTTATATCATAAGCCTGATAACGGCATTTCCTCTTACAGCTATCCGCGCAAGAATGATTGATAACACGCGCAGTATGAAGGGCAAGTACCGCCCGTATCTTATCGTTATGGGCATACCTGCGGTTATTCTTGGCATCGGTTTTATCTGGATGCCGTATGAGCTTATGACAAATTTCTGGAAGTGCGTTACCGTGCTTGCGTTTAACGTGGGTTTCCAGTTTTTCTATAATTTCTATTATGATTCTTATGACGGATTGATTAACGTTATTTCGCCGAACAGCGTTGAACGTTCAGACGTGCTTTCGGTCAGATGTATTATTGAAAATCTTTCGCCCTCCATTATCAACATTGCTTTCCCTCTGCTTGCAAAGCTTGTTACGGGCGAAAACACTCTCTATGATATGAGAGTTTACAGGCTGACGTATCCGCCGATGATGATATTCGGTTTTTTGATTTCGCTTTTTGTTTATGCAAACGTTGAAGAAAAAATTGTTCAGGCAAAAACGCATCTGATTCAGGTTAAATTTATTGACGCATTCAAAGCTATAGCGAAGAATAAATATTTCTGGATAATCTCTCTCGCAGGTTGGGTGGGCTTCCTTGAATCAGCTTTTGCAAGCATCCTCCACTGGATGTATGACTATCAGCAGGCGTGCGAAGCCTGGCAGTTTTCAATCATCACAGCCATTGCAGGCAACGCTTCGCTCTGGCCGAATATCATAGCTCCGTTTTTCATCCGCCGCTACGGCAAAAAGAAAATACTTATTGCAACCAACCTTATGAGCATCGGCTTTATTGCAATGATGCTGCCTGTCATAAGGCTCACGGGTCACCCGAGCGCAATCTGGCTGCTGCTTGCTTGCCTGTTTATCAACACGCTCATAACAGCTCTCGGTCATCTGCTTACACCGAGCGTTAATGCCGATATCCGTGATTATCAGCAGTATATCACGGGCGAAAGAATTGACGGTATGTTTGCTGCCGTCGGTCTTATAGGCAACGTTATAACTCTGGCAACAGGTTTTGTTTTGCCGATGATTTATGAAAAATCAGGTCTTAACGAAGAAACTGCAGTTGCTCTGGGTTATTCTGCAAGCAACGTTTATGAGGTGCTCAACAACAAGGAATATTTTATCAGCATATGCTCCATTCTCATTATTGCTTCAATAATCGGTGCCGCGCTTAACGTTATTCCGTACTTTTTCTTTGATTTCACGGAAATCAAGCAGAAATCAACCATCAGTGTGCTTAAAATCAGAGCTCTTTTTGAAGATTATGCAAACGGTGTTCTCTCTGATGAAAAACTGGTTGAAGCGGTTGATATTATCAACGAAGCAGAGCTTTACTGCAACCAAACACCTAACGACCTGAGTGGTGCAAAAGCGGTTTTGCGTCTTGCAAAATCAAAAGGCAAAGAAGAATATGCTTTTGCAAAAGCAGAGTTTCGCCGCCAGAAGGAAGAAAACGAAAAAATTGAAATTGCCAAATTCGTTACGGAAGAGCTTGAAAAATTCACCACTCCCGAGGGCGTGGAAGAGCTTGCAAACGCTAAGGCGTTTGCCGCAAAGGGTCTGGAAGGCTTCCTCACAATGGAGGTGCCTGACAGGGCGCTGGCAAAGGCGATGCCCAAAGAAACAGAAATGGAAAAGAATCGCCGCCGTGCCGCACTCGGCCTTATCAGCGATATGAAAACAGCAAGAAAAGCCGCCGCAAAATATTATCCCGACGGCATTGTTGAGTTTGATATGTCACGCTTTGATAAGCTTTTTAAAGCAGAAGACAAGGCGCAGGCAAAATTTCTCAAAACAGCCAAAAGACTTAAGAAAGCCAAGGAATACGGCGATACGGGTTCGGTGAAAAAGCTTAACGAATCACTTAAGCTTATCAAAAAAGAGAAGCTTGCAATTGCCAAGCAAATCAAGGTTGCCACCAATGATAATTCAATTTATCACAGAGCGGCAAAACCTTACCTTGATGCAGTTAAAACCGTAAGACAGGCAGAAAATTACAGCCGCCTTGATGAAATCAAAGCACTTTATGCAAAGTCTGCCTCAAAAGTAAAATAAAAGCAAAAAGCCGTTCACAAACGTGAACGGCTTTTCTGTTAAGATTTGTTTTTTATTATGCTACACCTTAAGAATTCCCTTTTCAACCGAGCTTTTGATTACCCCTTCAACAATGCACCAGAGCTCGGGTGTTGCTGTGCGGATAATATCCATTCTCTCATAAACCTGTGCCGAGCTTACGCCGCCCATTTTCCATGTATGTCCGTCGGTCAGATAGTTAAGGAGCAACGGCTGAATGCGGTCAATGGCGTTTGCATATTTCGCTTCCGCTGTTTTGCCTGCTTCAAATTCATCCCACAGCGCACGGATTTCGGCTCCCTGCACGGGGTCAAGCATACCGAAAAGCTTTGTTGCGGCATCCTTTTCGCGTTGCTCTTTGTCCTCGTATCCTTTGGCATCGTAAGCAAAGGTGTCACCTGCATAAACCTCAACAAGGTCGTGCACAAGGGCGATTTTTATAACTCGGTTAACGTCAATTTTTTCTGCGCTGTATTCTTCAAGAAGCATCGCCATCACGGCAAGGTGCCACGAATGAGCCGCATCGTCCTCACGCTTTGAGCCGTCAGCCACAAGGTTTCTGCGCAGAATCAGCTTCATCTTGTCAATCTCAAGGGCAAACTCAATCTGCTTCTGCAGTTTTTTATTTTGAATAAAATCAAAGCATTCCATAAATCTCACCTCTTTTTCAGTATATCATTTTTGAACGGTGAGTGCAACTTGTTTATGCCTTAAAAAACAAAAAGGAGCCGTTAAGGCTCCTTTAGCTTTAATTATGCACTATATCCTGCCAGACGAATGCAACGTCTGCGCCGACCTGAACAAAGGTGTCAATCTCGTTGTTGTTGAGTTTTGCAACTCTTCTGAATCCCTGCTTTTCAAATTCCTGACAGAAAGTGTTTGCCATTTCTTCGCTTTCAAAAGTGATGTGGGTAACAAGCCTGAATTGGTCGCGCGGCGCACCTGTTTCAAGACCCGGCACAAAGCCTGTGCACCACCAATATTTGGTGTAATCTCTGGTAAAGATTGTCTGGTAATTGCCGTTGTGGCTTCTGTCCCAGACAAACGCCATTTCCATATTGAGCCAGTCTTCCTCTTTGGCGCAGTTATAATGGGTGCCGCCTGCACCAACCTTTCTGGTGTAAACACCAACCTCACCGCCGACGAATGCCGTGCCGTACTGACCCTTCCACATCTGAACGAGCCATTCTTTGTTATCATAAACAAATTTTACTCTGACAGTATCGTAGTTCATCATTCCGAGCGGTGCCATGCTGTCATAGCCTTCGTTAAAGCCGAAGTTGCTTTGCCAACACTCTTTGTCATCAGTATAAAAAAATCCGCCGTCAGGGTCATATTTATATGAAAGAAGCTTGGCGTTTTCAAAATCAATATTAACGTCAGGCGGAATATACTGCGGAGCAACGGGCATAGTGAAAACCTTGTTGAAATCCTTGTTAACGGTAACTGCAGGCTGTGTGGCGCTCTGCGTTGCGGTCTGTGTTACGGGCTGAGCCGTCGGTGCAGTGGCATCAGTCTGTGTCTGAGCCTGTGACGGTGCAACGGTAACGGTGATTTCACCCTGAAGCTGTGTTACGGAGTCTGCATCAGGCAGCTGCACTTCGGGTTTAAAAACCTCTGCAGTTTCTTCGGCTGTTACAGGTGAGGTTGTTTCTTTGTTATCCTTGTTGCCGACAAATTTAATAACAAGCAGGCAGCCGACTGCCGTGAGCAAAACCGCAATTGCCGCAATTATTGCAATGATTTTGTTGCTTTTCATTGATATATCTCCTTTGTGCGAAATGGTTTATACGGGATATTCCCTTACGAATGCGTTAACAAAAATCGTACCCATATCCATAGCGATAAGAACGGTTTCGCCGTCTTTTTCAACGAATGTCATTCCTTCGCCTTCGCCGCCAAGCAGATTGCGGTCAAGATGCTTTTCAACCTCACCGTTTTCGGGATCGATTTTATAAATTGCCTTTGTTTCATCGTTGGTTGCGGCATAGAGAATGCCGTTATAAAATTCTGCGCCCTGAATTGACGGCACGCTGAATGAAAGCGGAATTTCTTTGACAAAATCCATCTTGTTTGCAGTGTCATAAACAAGCAGCTTGGTGGGTTGCTTTGAATGGTCTGTGCAATAGAGATAACCTGTTTCACCGTCAACACAAACCCAGGGCAGACCTCTTGTTACCGTTTCACTGTCAAGAATATAATAATCAACAAAATCAAGGGTTTCGGCATCAAAAACACCAACTATCGGGTAATTCCAGACCTTGCTGTCCTCCATACCTGCATAGATATATCCGTTATAATAACTCAGACCGCCAATGTGAGCAATGCCAAGCGCCTTGAGCTCCTCGGGGATAGCTGAATAATCGGCATCGATAACGGTTTTGGCATCAAGCTTTGTGCGGATAAGCGTTGTTTTGGAAGAAAAATAATAGGTTTCGCCGTCGGTTGTCATACCCTGCGAGCGGAAGATTGCGCCAAGACCCACAACGTTGATTTTCGCGGTGTCTGTGCGCTGGCCCGCAACAATCATATCAAGGCCGCCCGTGAGAATCGAAAAGGGGATAAACACAACGGAAAGTACGGTTGAAATAATCTTTGTCAGTATAATCTGAAACGCAGTCATAATTATTTTCTCCTTGCACAATAATATCTTATTATACCAAATATCGGAATAACAGTCAAATATTTTATATTCAGAATACAACTCAACAATTCGGATGCCTGAAAGCTGTTTATATTCGGCGAAATAACGATAAATAATGCTTGAAAAAATTGACATAATATTATAAAATAAGTAATTGGTAAAGTATGTTTACAAAACTATTTTAAAAAGTTGAAAGGACGATTTGAAATGAGCTTACTTAACAAAAAAACAGTTGACGACATTAACGCAAAGGGCAAGAAGGTTCTTGTTCGTTGTGACTTTAACGTGCCCCTCAAGGAAGGCGTTATCACAGACGAAAACAGAATCAACGCAGCTCTGCCCACAATTCAGAAGCTTATAAATGACGGCGCACAGGTTATCCTCTGCTCCCACCTCGGCAAGCCCAAGAACGGCCCCGAAGCAAAGTTCTCACTTGCTCCCGTTGCAGCAAGACTCAGCGAAAAGCTTGGCAAGGAAGTTGTTTTTGCAGCTGACGACACAGTTGTTGGCGAAAACGCAAAGGCAGCAGTTGCAGCAATGAAGGACGGCGACGTTGTTCTTCTTGAAAACACACGTTTCCGTGCAGAAGAAACAAAGAACGGCGAAGCATTCTCAAAGGATCTCGCAAGCCTTTGCGAACTCTATGTTAACGATGCATTCGGTGCAGCTCACAGAGCTCACTGCTCAACAGTCGGTGTAACAGCATTCGTTGAAGAAGCAGCTGTAGGTTACCTCATGGGCAAAGAACTTCAGTATCTCGGCAACGCTGTTGAAGCTCCCGAAAGACCCTTCGTAACAATCCTTGGCGGTGCAAAGGTTGCTGATAAGCTCAACGTTATCGAAAACCTTCTCAACAAGGCTGACACACTCATCATCGGCGGCGGTATGGCTTACACATTCCTTGCTGCTCAGGGCTACGGCGTTGGTAACTCACTTCTTGACGAAAGCAAGATTGATTACTGCAAGGATATGCTTGCAAAGGCAGAAGAAAAGGGCGTTAAGATCCTTCTTCCCGTTGACGTTGTAACAGCTGACGGTTTCCCCAGCCCCATCGATGCAGAAATCGCAACAGAAATTTATGCAGCAGACGCTATCCCTGCTGACAAAGAAGGTCTTGACATCGGTCCCAAGACTGCTGAACTCTATGCAGACGCAGTTAAGAGCGCAAAGACAGTTGTTTGGAACGGCCCCATGGGCGTCTTCGAAAACCCCACACTTGCTAAGGGCACAATCGCAGTTGCAAAGGCTCTCGCTGAAACAGATGCAGTTACAATCATTGGCGGCGGCGACTCAGCAGCAGCTGTTAACACTCTCGGCTTCGGCGACAAGATGACTCACATCTCAACAGGTGGCGGCGCATCACTCGAATTCCTTGAGGGTAAGGCTCTTCCCGGTATCGAAGCAGTTAACGATAAATAATTTGCGCGAATTTTGACTTTCTCGCTCGTTTGCGTATAGACATACGCGGCACTCGTTGCGAAAGCCAAACTTCATCGCAAATTCTAATATCGTTAATATAATCGAAATAATTTTTGCGGTCTTTGACTTTCTCGCTCGTTTGCGTATAGACATACGTGGCGTTCGGTGCGAAATTCCCAATCCCATTTGATTTGAAAATTCATTTTGGCGGGACGGCACGGAGGCCGTCCCCTACAATGATACTTAATCAGCTGAAACGGTGTTGATTTATGTGAAATTGCAAAAGCGCAAACCGTTGAGACTGAATGCTTATGATTATTCTCGGAACGGTTCATATTTTGTTACGGTATGCACAAAAAACAAAACAAAGGTTTTATGTTCTATCGTAGGGGACGGACTCTGTGCCGTCCCGAAAACAGAATTAACCGCAATCGGAGTTGAGGTCGAAAAATCAATATTATTTATCAACACTTATGACAACGTCTGTGTTGACAAATATATTGTTATGCCCAATCATATTCATTTGATTATATCAATCTGCGATTTAAAAAACGGATTTGCAGATATTGATATTCCTGAAATTGTAAAACGCTTGAAATCATATACAACAAATTGTTATGGCGAGGTTCTCTGGCAACGGTCATACCACGACCATATAATCCGTGGGCAGGCTGACTATGATGAAATATGGCGGTATATTGACGAAAATCCGTTAAAATGGGAAACTGATTGCTATTATTAAACGAAAGGACGTAATTCTAATGGATAAATCACTTCGCAGACCTGTTATCGCAGGCAACTGGAAAATGAACAAAACTCCCGCAGAAACAAAGGCTATCATCGAGCAGATGAAACCTCTCGTTGCAAACGCTGATTGCGACGTTGTTATCTGCGCTCCCTATATCGACCTTTACGCTGCTATGGAAGCTGCTGAAGGCTCAAACATCAAAATCGGTGCTGAAAACTGCCACTGGGCTGTAAGCGGCGCATTCACAGGTGAAGTTTCTGCTGAAATGCTCAAGGCAGCAGGTGTTCCCTACGTTATCATCGGTCACTCAGAAAGAAGACAGTATTTCGGCGAAACAGACGAAACTGTCCGTGACCGCACAAGAGCAGCTCTCAACGCAGGTCTTAAGGTTATCCTTTGCGTTGGCGAAGTTCTTGAAGAAAGACAGCTCGGCATCACAGCTGAAGTTGTCAGAAAGCAGACTAAGGTTGCTCTTTCAGGCGTTTCAGAGGCTGAACTTGCAAACATCATCATCGCTTACGAACCCGTTTGGGCTATCGGCACAGGTCTCACAGCAACTCCCGAGCAGGCAAACGAAGTTTGCGCTGTTATCCGTGCTCTTATCGCAGAGCTTTACAGCAAGGATGCTGCTGACAAGTTCGTTATCCAGTACGGCGGTTCAATGAACGATGCTAACGCAGCTGACCTTCTTGCTCAGTATGACGTTGACGGCGGCCTTATCGGCGGCGCATCACTCGGTGCAGAGAAGTGTGCAGCTATCGTTACAGCGGCTTCAAAATAATTTAAGATAATCAATCGTCAGGGCGGTCCTTTGCGGCCGCCCGACATTTGAGTAGGGAATAGTCTTGACTGTTCCGAGTTATAAATAAGTGTAGGGCGGGATGCCCACATCCCGCCGTTAAAAAATGCAAATGATTTTGCGGCGCTTTACCCTCAAGCCGCCCTACGTGATATTTATTTTAAATGCAGAATAATCAGGAGTGTTCCCTACAGTAAAGATAAAAAGAATTTGAAAGGAATGTATTAAAATGAGCAAAAAACCCGTTCTTCTTTGCATTATGGACGGCTTCGGCAGAAATGACAGCGATTACGGCAACGCAATTTCTTCCGCAAGAACCCCTAACCTTGATAAAATTATGAGATCAAACCCCATGACCTATATCGGTGCATCAGGTATGGACGTTGGTCTGCCCGACGGTCAGATGGGTAACAGCGAAGTTGGCCACACCAACATCGGTGCAGGCAGAGTTGTTTATCAGGACCTCACAAGAATCACAAAGTCAATTTCAGACGGTGATTTCTTTGAGAACGAAGCTCTTCTCGGTGCAGTTGAAAACTGCAAAAAGAACGGCTCCGCACTTCACCTTATGGGTCTTCTTTCAGACGGCGGCGTTCACAGCCACAACACTCACCTTTACGGCATTCTCGAGCTTGCAAAGCGTGCAGGTCTTGAAAAGGTTTTCGTTCATTGCTTTATGGACGGCAGAGACGTTCCTCCCACATCGGGCAAGGATTTCGTTGCTGACCTTTATAAGAAATGCGCTGAAATCGGCGTTGGCGAAATTGCAACAATCATCGGCCGATATTATGCAATGGACAGAGATAACCGCTGGGAAAGAGTTGTTAAGGCATACGATGCAATGACAAAGTGCGAAGGCGTTAAGTTCGCTTGCGGCTGCGAAATGATGGCTGATTCCTATGCAAAGGAAGTTACAGACGAATTCATCGTTCCCGCTGTTGCAAACGATGCAGAGCCTGTTTCGGATAACGATTCGGTTGTATTCTTCAACTTCCGTCCCGACAGAGCAAGAGAAATCACAAGAGCTTTTGTTGATGCTGAATTCAGCGGTTTTGAACG
>JAZNDY010000368.1:0-3179 GCA_045588295.1 Acutalibacteraceae bacterium | reverse complement strand
GTAGTTTTCTGTGGGGTAATCGGTGTGATTGGGGTCATAGGTTTCGTCATAGGTAAGACCATCAAAACCGTTTGTTACATCAAAGAAAGATCTTTCAAAGATGAAGTAAACGTTACCTGCGCCCATCCACATGTTTGTTTTGTAGTAGAAATAAGCCTTAAGGGTATCGCCGGGCTGAACGTAGTGGTCAGTGATAGTCCACTCACCCTCAGCGTCCTGCTCATAGAAATCAAGACCGAAATAGAGGAAGTAGTTGCCGCTGCCGTCTTCATAGCCGTTAGCTTTAAGCTCTTCCATTGTCTTGATAACAGACTCTTCGCCTGTGTGTGAGGTTGCTGTTGTTGTTGTTTCTTCTGCTGCAAATGCTGTGGGGATTGCCATTACAAATGTACCCATAAGCATTGTGAGGCAGAGAACCAGACTTACAACCTTTTTGAATGTAGACATTCGTTTTTCCTCCTTCTTGTTGCTTGTGACCGTTTTCAGTCGGTCATATAAATTGTTACAGGCCGAAGCGGAGCGCTCCAACCCAATATACCCAATAATTATGACATAACTTTTAAAATAAAGCAATAGTATTGGCAAAAAAACTTTGTTAAATATTTGTTAGCGTTGTGCACATTGCACATAACGCAGCACTCAGATTCGTGCAACATTTCCATTCCTTGCCGCTTTGGCAACCGCCGCCGCAACCGCAGGGCCGACTCTTTCATCAAAAGCCTCCGGCAAAATGTATTCGGGGCAAAGTTTTTCTTCAGAAACAAGGCCTGCAATTGCATATGCTGCCGCCAGCTTCATCTCTTCTGTAATATCAGATGCTCTCACGTCCAGCGCACCTCTGAAGATGCCGGGAAAAGCGAGCACGTTGTTAATCTGGTTGGGATAATCGCTTCTGCCCGTGCCGATAACTGCCGCACCTGCTTTTTGGGAAAGCTCGGGCATAATCTCCGGCGTTGGGTTTGCCATTGCCATAACAACAGCATCTTTTGCCATTGAAGCAACCATTTCTTCGCTGACTATACCTGCCGCAGAAACACCAACAAAAACGTCTGCACCTTTCATAGCATCAGCAAGAGACCCTCTGACCAGATTCTTGTTTGTGAATTCGGCAAGTTCAGCAAACGCAGGCGGCAAATCGTCACCTTTACAGATAATTCCCTGCTTATCGCTCATAATTATATTGCTTGCACCGCAAGCGTTAAGAAGCCTTGCTATAGCAGACCCTGCCGAGCCTGCGCCGCTCATGGCAATTGTGCAGTCCTCAATCTTTTTGCCTACACAACGCAATGCATTCAGCACTGCCGCAAGCACAACAACAGCCGTGCCGTGCTGGTCGTCATGAAAAACGGGAATATCGCAACGCTCTTTAAGCTTTCTTTCAATCTCAAAGCAACGGGGTGCCGCAATATCCTCAAGATTTATGCCGCCAAAGCTGCCTGCAAGCAACGCAACGGTGTTAACAATTTCATCCGTATCCTTTGAACGGATGCAAAGCGGAATTGCATCAATATCGGCAAATTCTTTAAAAAGAAGGCACTTGCCCTCCATAACAGGCATACCTGCTTCGGGTCCGATATCGCCGAGGCCGAGCACCGCCGTGCCATCGGTAATAACGGCAACCGTGTTCCAGCGGCGGGTAAGCTCAAAGCTTTTGTTTATATCTTTCTGAATCTCAAGGCAAGGTGCCGCAACACCGGGGGTGTAAGCAAGCGAAAGCTCTTGCTTGTTTGAAGCTTTTGTTCTTGCTTTTGTTTCAAGCTTGCCCTTCCATTCATAATGGAGTCTTAACGACTCCTCTAAATAGTTCATTTTAACATCTCCGAGATTTTATTTTGCCCAACCCATTGAGCATTTAACGGCTTTCTTCCAGCCTTCATAAAGCTCGTTTCTGCGCTCAATATCCATTTCAGGTTCAAACACTCTTTCAACCGAGCGGTTATTCTGAATTTCTTCCGTGCTTTCCCATACGCCGACGGCAAGACCTGCCAGATAAGCGGCACCAAGCGCGGTTGTTTCAACGTTTTGGGGTCTGTTAACGTTGCATCCGATCATATCAGCCTGAATCTGCATCATAACGTTGCTCACACTTGCACCGCCGTCAACGCGAAGCTCTGTGAATTCAATATCCGAATCCGATTTCATAGCTTCGAGCAGGTCGGTCACCTGATATGCGATTGCTTCAAGCACCGAGCGGGCAACGTGAGCTCTGTTAACACCTCTCGTTAAACCGATAACGCAGCCTCTTGCATACATATCCCAATAAGGTGCGCCAAGACCTGTGAAAGCAGGCACAAAATAGATGCCGTTTGCATCAGGAACGCTCTCTGCAAGTTCATCGCAACGCTTTGCGGTGTCAATCATATGAAGTTCATCGCGCAGCCATTTGATTACTGAACCCGCATTAAAAGCAGAGCCTTCAATTGCATATTCAACCTTATCGCCGATGCCCCAGGCAACGCCTGTTATAAGGTTATTTTTTGATTTAACTCGGGTTTCGCCTGTGTTCATCAGCAGGAAACAACCCGTTCCGTATGTATTCTTTGCCTGACCGGCTTCAAAACAGCCCTGGCCGAAAAGCGCGGCAGGCTGGTCACCGATAGCTCCGCAAATCGGAATTCCTTCAAGAGATTCCAGACCGAGAATGCCTTTTGAAACTCTGCCGTATATCTTGCTTGAAGGAACAGGCTCGGGCAGAATTGACATCGGAATGCCGAGCTGGTCGCAAAGATATTTATCCCAGCAAAGCTTATCAACGTCAAAAAGCATTGTTCTTGATGCGTTGGAATAGTCTGTCACGTGAACACTGCCGCCTGTGAGGTTCCAGATTATCCACGTTTCAACCGTGCCGAACAGAAGTCTGCCCTCGTCGGCAAGTTCTCTTGCTTCAGGAACGTTATCAAGAATCCACTTGATTTTTGTGCCTAAAAATAGGCGTCTATAAGCAAACCTGTTTTTTCTTTAACATAATCCTCAAGACCTTTTGCCTTGAGCTCCTCGCAAAGCTCTGCCGTTCTGCGGCACTGCCAAACAATAGCGTTATAAACGGGTTTGCCCGTCTGCCTGTCCCAGAGAATTGTTGTTTCGCGCTGATTCGTTATGCCGATGCCTGCAATTTCACTGGGCTTGATTCCGCCCGAAATAATGCAGTTTGCAACTGCCTGAAACTGGCTGTAAAGTAT
>JAZNDY010000367.1:0-11457 GCA_045588295.1 Acutalibacteraceae bacterium | reverse complement strand
CTATAATAATCTCAAAATCTGCTTCGCAGAATTCACGCATAACCTGCCTGCAAACACCGCAGGGTGAGCAGTAATCAACAGGTGTTTTATCTTCTGCATTTCCGCCGACAACGGCAATTTTTTCAAACTCGGTTTCGCCCTCGGAAACTGCCTTGAAGATTGCGGTTCTTTCTGCACAGTTGGTTGCGGAAAAGCCTGAATTTTCAATATTACAGCCCGTATAGACCTTGCCGTTTTTGCAAAGCAGAGCCGCCCCAACAGCAAAACCTGAATAAGGTGAATATGATTTTTCTCTTGCTTCAAGAGCAAGGTTTATCAGCTCAGAGTTATTCATTCAGCCGCCTCCAGAGCAATTTCAATCATTTTGTTGAAAGTCTGCTCTCTTTCAAGTGCGGAGCATTCCTCACCGCCTGCAAGAGGGCAATCTGAAATTGTGCAGATGCAAAGAGCCTTTTTGCCGCTTCGTGCCGCATTCATATAAAGAGCCGCAGCCTCCATTTCAACGGCAAGCACGCCCATCTTTTGCCAATCGGCAAGGCTTGAGGCGTCATCATAAAAAGTATCTGACGAAAAAACGTTTCCGACTTTTGCGTTGATACCGAGTTTTTCAGCCACGGCAACTGCATTTTTAAGAGTATCGTAATCGGCTACGGGAGCAAAGGTGCCGGGCAGGTTGAACTGCATTGAATAATTGCTGTTTGTGCAGGCACCCAAAGCAATAACAACGTCACGCAGATGAAGCTCGGGGCTGATTGCGCCTGCAGAGCCGACACGGATTATTGTTTCAACGTTATAAAAATTAAAAAGCTCGTAAGAATAAATACCGATTGAAGGCATACCCATACCCGAAGCCATAACGGAAACACGCTTGCCGTTATAATAGCCCGTATAACCCTGCACACCTCTTGTGTTATTGACAAGGACTGCGTTTTCAAGAAAATTTTCCGCAATATATTTGGCGCGCAGAGGGTCACCGGGCATAAGCACGGTTTTTGCAAAAGCATCCTTTTCGGTTGCCGCTATATGAGGGGTTGGTAAATTGCTCATAAAATCAACTCCTTAATATCCTTGAACTTCCTGATTCTTGATAATTTTAACTATTGCGCTCGTGCCGAGTCTTTCACAGCCGAGGGCAAGGTAATCCTGCGCATCTTCAAGTGAACGGATGCCGCCTGCAGCTTTCATCTTAACGTTTTCACCTATATTGGCGGCAAAAAGAGCAATATCCTCTCTTGTTGCGCCGCCCTTTGAAAAGCCTGTTGAGGTTTTGATGAAATCCGCGCCCGATTCGGTAACAATGCGGCACATCTGAATTTTTTCTTCATCCGTAAGAAGACAGGTTTCAATGATTACTTTTAATATTTTGCCCTTGCAGGCGGCTTTTACTGCTTTGATTTCAGCAAGAATTTCATCATATTTTTTATCCTTGAGTGCGCCCACGTTGATAACCATATCAATCTCATCTGCGCCGTTAGCAACAGCATCTGCCGCTTCAAAGGCTTTGACTGCGGCTGTTGAATAGCCGGTGGGGAAGCCGATAACCGTGCATATTGCAAGTTTTTCGCCCACGTATTCTTTTGCCTGCTTGACGTATGACGCAGGTATACATACACTTGCGGTTGAAAACTTCATACCGTCATCACATATATTTTTTATCTGCTCCCACGTTGCATCAACAGCAAGCAGGGTATGGTCACAGTGTGAAAGAATCTTATTTATATCCATATTATGTTCACCTCATAAACAATATTTCTCTATCATCTGAGCCACGCCGTCAACAGCATTTGACGGAGCAACGGCTTTGGCTGTTTTTTTGCAGATTTCGCTGCCGTTTTCCATTGCAAAAGAAAGACCTGCAGCTTCAAGCATGGGGCAATCGTTTTCTGCATCGCCGAACGTCATTGCCTCATCGGTTGAAATGCCCATAACACCGCACAGGCCCTTGAGAGCCGTGCCTTTATCCGCACCGACAGCGGTAGCGGCAAGTTCACCCCTGACAGCAGATTTCATCACAAGGTTTTTGCTTGCAAAAAAATCAACTATTGTTTTTTCATTTTCACCCATTGAGAAAACGTCAATAACCTCTGCGCCGTTGGTGCCTATAACCGATTTTAAATCTTCAACAACCTTTACCCTTGAAACAAAG
Organism: Acutalibacteraceae bacterium; assembly: GCA_045588295.1. Lineage (GTDB taxonomy): Bacteria > Bacillota > Clostridia > Oscillospirales > Acutalibacteraceae > CAG-177. The sequence goes on along the minus strand of JAZNDY010000367.1, from coordinate 9,311 downwards.
TCTTTAAGAAAAGCCTCGGGCAAACCCGTATCCGCCGTGTAATCCATAGCGGATTGCTGAATATAGATATTTCCGCCCATATAGATATGATAATGCACGGGCAAAGTGTTAAGAAGTTCAATAGCTTCAAGCACAACGTCATTGGGCACAAGGGTTGAATAAACAAATTCGCCTGCGTTGCGGTCGTAAACAGCTGCACCGTTTGAGCTTACTACGTAATCGGCAAAAGGCACCTGAGCCGTTACGGTATCGGTAAAGCGAAGCGTTCTGCCTGTTACGATTGCGAATTTTATGCCTTTTTCGTGCGCGGCAACAAGCGCATTTTTTGTTCTTTGGGTAACCGTCATATGGTCAGGCGCCATAAGGGTGCCGTCAAGGTCGGTTGCAATAAGTTTAACTGCCATTTTATCTCCTTAAATATATATAAATTTACCTTATAAGTATATCACCGCAGGCATTTTTCGTCAAGAAAAAGGGATAAACACAAAAAGCCTGCATCGGCAAAAAGCTGACGCAGGCTGAAAATTATTCAATTAATCGGGATATGAAACCTGTCTGAATGTAAGAACAGTTCCGAGGAAACGGTATAAGCTTTTTGCAATGCTGTGCCAGAAACCGCCAAAAGCAATTTCAAACGTCAGGCTGAGGTCATCTTTATTGCCGCTTTTGATGCAATCAATAACGTCTTCCATTGTGAAGAAATCATACCAATGAACAACTCTTGTGTAATATGTTGAAGTGTTGTTTTCATCGATTTCGACTATTCTGTAACCGTAAGCGCTTGAGAAGCTTTCACCGTTATAGCGTGAGCTTATCGTGGTTGTTATATCGATGCCCTGATTTCTGACGCCGAATGCATTTGTGTGGTCATGGCCGGTAAACATTGCAAGCACGTCGCCCTGCTCAACCAAGGCATCAAACTGGCCGTAGTTTTCATAGCCGGGGCAAGGTTTTTCGTTAAGAGTACCGTAGTTTACGTTATCGGGGTCAAAGCGGTAATATTCATCCTCAGCATAAATTCTGGGGAAAGCAAAGAGTGTGGGATAGTTAACCTTTTCAAGAACGTCATAAATTTCAGGAACAATGATGTGCTGGAAAACAACCGAATTAACCTTTTCACCGCCGTTTGCTGCTGCAAGCGCATCAGAAGTCTGTTTATACCATTCAATCTGGTCAGGCATAACACAGCCGTAATGACCGTTATCGTCATAATCACCTGAGTCAAAAACCCAGATGTTGAATTTAACGTCATCACTGTCTGAAGCGAGCACAGGTATATTATATGTGCCGCAACCTGAAAGTGCTTCGCCGTCATCAACAGAAACAGAGCAGGAATAGCTGTTATAGCAAGCCATAACCTCTTCTCTTGTCATCGCGCCTTCAACTTCGGAATCGTGGTTGCCGAAAGTTACTGCAACAGGGATATCTCTCTGCTCAAAAACGTTCATAAGCATACCGATAATTCTTTTTGTTTCCGCTTCATCGCCTTTATTTATAGCGATATCACCTGTGATAATAACGATATCAGGGTTTTCTTCATCGCAAGCCTTTCCGAGCGCCCACACGGTATCATCAACGTTGAAATCTTCAAGGTGGGTATCGGTTACGTGCATAATCTTGAATTTGCCGTCATCACCGAAGCGAAAAACCTCAGGAGCGGCATCATCGGCAAAAGCAACTGCACAGAAGCCGAAAAGCATCGCAAATGAAAGCAAGATTGAAACGAATTTTTTTAACATTTTTATTTCTCCTTGGAATTTGATTTTATTTCATTCATATAACCTGCCGTTATTATACCTGCAGGCAAAGCAACGATTGCAACACCAAACAAAGACGAAACCATCGTTACAATTCTGCCGACCGTTGTCACGGGATAAATATCACCGTAACCAACCGTTGTAAGCGACACGGTTGCCCAATAAACCGCATCAAAAAAGGTTTCAAAAGACTCCGGCTCAACGTTAAAAATAACGAGAGCTGACAAAAGAATATAAACAACCGCAAGGGTACAGACGGCAATCAAAGATTCTTTTGAGCGTTTTAAAACGTTTATTATGATTTCAACGCTTTTGGAATAACGTAACGCTCTGAAAGCTCTGAACACTCTGAACGCCTTAACCATTCTTAAAACTCTGAAGAGTTTAAAGCCGTTACTTAAAATTGTTATCGACGGCAAAATTGAAAGCAAATCGATCAGTGCCATTGCAGAAAAAGGATAACGCAAAAACGAAACAACAGACTTTTTGTTATATTTATAATCGGCGGTCAGCCAACGCAGCAAATAATCAGCAATGAACGCGGCAACGCAAACCTTATCAAGAACCTCAAAAACCATGTTGTTGCTTTTGAAAGCAAGCGGCACAAGGCTTGCAATAATCAATATGATCATCAGATAATCATAAAAGCTGCTGATTTTAACCTGACCGTCACCGGGTTCAACCATTTTAAAAATTTTTTGCCTCATTCTTTTACCTCCGCAGAAAGTTCATCAAAGGTAATTTTTATCATTTTTGTGCTGTTAAGGCAGATACCCGAGCCGTTGCTGTGATAATAGGCCACCAGAATGCCGTCTGCCGTTTCGGTGATTGCAGGATAACAATAACCGTTTTTGCGGTCATCCTCAATATAAAAAACGTTTTCTTTTTTGAACGTTTGCGCTCTGTCTGTGCTCACGGCTATAACATACGGCGTTCTGCCCCACGGCTCTCTTTCATCACGCAGAAGATGCTCAGGCTCAGGATTAAAAACAGCAACAGTATATTTGCCGCAATCCTTAACAAGCATCGGTGAGCAGGCGGAAGAAATGTTAACGTTAGGCTCAGGCTGAGTCCAGTTCATACCGCCGTCTGAAGAAAAACATTCAAACTGAAAACCAAGACTTGTTCTTATATAGCACCATACCCTGCCATCAGGCAATTCATAAAGACCGGGCTCTTCGTAACCGTCAGGGTTGTTTGGGAACGGGCACGGAAATTCCTGCTCCGTTTTATTCCAGCTTATGCCGTCATCATCCGAATAAAAGAAACAGATTACACCCGGCATAAATTCCTTATGGTCTGTCAGCACGGTGTGCCTTGCGGCGGCAAAAAGAATTCTGCCGTTGCCGAGTTTAACCGCTCTGTCATTATTTATTACATAATAATCCTGCACCTCAAGGCAATTAAGGCAATTAACAGGCTCGCTCCAGGTTTCACCCTCATCGGCAGAGCGTGTGAAAACAATTCTGTCAGTAAGGTCTTCTTTTTTGATGATATAAAACGCACCGATATCACCGTTATTCATTCGCAGAAAAGAAAAGCTCATTATATTGACCGCATCAGCGGGTTTATCAAAAAGCACTGATTTTTCTGCCCAGGTTTCGCCCTCATCGCGAGAAATGATTGAAACAATCCTTGCAGTTGCCTCATCCTCCCAATCGTTGCCGTAAAACTCTGTATAAGCAAACATAACCGAGCCGTTTTTCAGCCTTATAAACGACCCCTCGCCGTTACGCAGGTTGTTTGCCAACGCAGGTATAAAACAAACCTGCCTGCCGATTTTTCTCATATTTTCAACTCCGTTTTATTTTGCATAAAGCATACCGACCGTTGCGTTATGATTTGCAAGGGGGTAACTTTGCCGAGCGGTAAAAGAAGCTTACCGCTTAACCCGATTGCATAAACCGAATTAAAACCATTCACATATTTATTTCTGTTTTATATTCTATTGCAAAACTGCCCGAATGTCAATGCACTATTGACTTGCCGGCAGCAGAATATTATAATAATTATATAAAAGGAGGTTTGTATATGCTTGATAAGATTTACGTTTTGTTAAAGCTCAGCTACAGAGAAATCTGGGCAGTTGAAAAGCTGTTTGAATATCTGGGCAATATGTTTTCAACATTTTCATTCAAAGGCTTTTTCTCAACTTTTCTTGCTGTTTTTGAAATTCTGCAGATGCTTATTTTGGGTATGCCACTCACGCCCAGAGGCGAAGCACTTGACCTGACGGGTTACAGCATTGTTGTTTATGATGAATTTGACGGTGATTCGCTTAACACCGACCTTTGGGAATACAGAGGCAACGGCGCAAGACGAGGCGGTTTTAATGCATCCGGCCAGGTTGAGGTTAAAGACGGCAAGTTAATCATTGCAGGTGAATACCTCAAAGACGGTGAATACGGCGAAGGCTGGTACACAGCCGCAATTAAACTTAAGGAAAGATATAAGCACGGCTATTTTGAAATCAAGTGCAAAGTAAACGATTCACCCGGATATTGGAGCGCTTTCTGGATTCAGGCTGACGGACCTTACACCGCTTCAATTTCAAAGGGCGGACCCGGTGGCGCTGAGCTTGATATTTTTGAATCAAAATGCTACAACACCAAAAAGAACGAATATTGCATCACACACGCAATTCACTGCGCAGGCGTTGACGGCGTGCAGGAAGGCTTCCAATCGGCTATGCTTGGCAGCTTTTACGGCAACGACATCACAAACGAATATAACACATACGGTCTTGAATGGACCGAGGATGAATATATCTTTTACGTAAACGGTGTTGAAACCGTGCGTTCAACCTTCGGCAACGGAGTTTCACAGGTTGAAGAAGACGTTATTGTTTCGCTTGAAATCCCTGAAATTGAAAGCCTTGAAGGCTTTGATAAGGATACGTTCAGAACAGAATTCATTGTTGAATACGTAAAGATTTACCAGAAGTAATAAAACAATTAACGGATACAGTTCATTAAATGAGCCGTATCCGTTATTTTTATGCCTTTTTCTTTTTTTCGGGAATAAGAAAAATGAATATCAGCGAGCTTACCAGAAGCAGCATCGGATAAAAAAGATTAGAAATAACGTCAAACGCAGTCAAGCTGTAACCGAGTGTGCTGACGGCTGAAAGTGCAACAAGAATCTGCGCGCCGTAAGGCAAGAATCCCTGCGCAATACACGAAAACGTATCAAGAATCGATGCTGTTTTGCGCTCAGAGATGCCGTAATCCTTTGCCATATCTTTTGCAATGGGGTTAGCCATAACGATTGCCACGGTGTTATTGGCGGTGGCAACATCCATAAGAGCAACAAGCAGACCAATACCAAGCCGGCCGCCCTTTCTGCCCTTAAAAACACGGCGTATTCCGTCAAGAAGCGCCGCAAAACCGCCGTTATGCTTTATAAGGGCGCACATTGAGGCAACAAGAACGGCAACCATTGAAGTTTCAAACATACCGGAAGCACCCGCGCCCATATTTGAAAGCAAGCCGGGAAAATTGACCGTACCTGTTGCAAGAACAATAATGCTGCTTGAAACGATTCCTATTAACAGAGTAACAAAAACATTAACGCCGATTATTCCGCTTATAAGCACAAGCACATAAGGAATTATCTGAACAAGGTTATAGCTTTTTTCAACTTTTTCTGCAATTTCGGAATTGAAAGACAAAACCAGAATCAACGCCAAAGAAGCAATTGCTGCAGGAACGACGATAGCAAGATTTGTGCGGAATTTATCCTTCATTTTGCAGCCCTGACCGTTACAGGCGGCAATGGTTGTGTCTGAAATGAACGAGAGGTTATCGCCAAACATAGCTCCGCCCACAACCGTGCCCACACAAAGAGGCAGCGAAAAACCCGAGCCCGAAGAAACTGCAACGGCAATCGGTGTTATCAGTGTTATTGTGCCAACAGAAGTGCCCATTGCGGTTGAAACAAAGCAACTTATGACAAACAAAACAGCAACCGCAAGCCTTGGCGGAGTGACCGAAAGCATAAAATATGCAACGCTTTCTGCCGAACTTCTGCCTGCAACACCAACAAATATGCCTGCAAGCATAAAAATGAGCAACATTGTGATAATGTTTTTATCACCTGCACCTCTGCCCATTATTTCGAACTTTTTGTCCAACGTTACGCCCTTTGTCTGAATAACCGCAACAAACAAAGCAACAAGGAACGCAACCACAACGGGCACATTATAAAATCCCATCGGAATTTTCATAACGTATTCAAAAATTATGCCGAGTGAAAGATAAAACACCACAAAAACGCCTATCGGCAAAAGTGCAAACGCATTAGATTTTTTCATAAAACAACTCTCTTAAATTATTTGTGACTTAACATCACATCGAGCGATAATTGTAACACAAAACGCAACATAAAACAATAGTGATTTTTTAAAAGCAAGGCTTGCAAGGTTAACAAAACCGAGCAAGCCTTGAAATATATATCTTATTCGCAGTGGGTGCAACCTTCACAGGAGTGTGAGCAACCCTTATTTTCATTGGCAACAGCAAGCATCAGGCGGATTCTGTTTTCCTGATTAACCTTTGTTGCGCCGGGGTCATAGTCTATGGGAACAATATTAGACTGAGGATACATCTCTTTGAGTTTTCTTATCATACCCTTGCCGACAATGTGGTTGGGCAGACAGCCGAAAGGCTGAGCGCAAACGATGTTGCCGTATCCGCTCTCAATAAGCTCCATCATTTCTGCCGTCAGAAGCCAGCCTTCACCCATCTTACAGCCTGCACCGATGATTTTTGTGCAGATTTCTTTGATGTGTGCATAAGGAGCAGGCACGGTAAAATCACCGTAAGCACCCGCGGCATCAAGCAGATTTGCCTCAATCTTTGAGAGATACCACATTGCAATACGCATGGCAATCTTTTTGAAGGGATTGCCGCCGTAAAGCTTGATATCCTCAAGACGGTTATCAACCTTGAAGTTAAGGAAACCGAGCAAACCGGGCACCATAACCTCGCAATCCTGGCCAAAGAGGAATTCTTCAAGGTGGTTATTGGCAAGGGGTGAATATTTAACGTAAATCTCGCCTACCACGCCGACCTTTGTTTTGTTAACTTTTTTAACGGGAATTTCGGCAAATGTTTTTGTGATTTTGGGAAGATTGCGCTTGATTTCAAAGAAAGAATAACCCTTGCCTCTCTTCAAATCCTCGCTGAGGTCCTTTATCCACTTCTGCGTGAGTTTTTCTGTTTCGCCCTTATTGACTTCATAAGGCTCAACCTGATTTTTAAGGAGCATAATCAGGTCGCCGTAAATAACGGCAGAGAGCATCTTGAGAGCCATTGAAAGCCTGATTTTGAAGCCGCTGTTTTTCTCAAGACCTGAAAGGTTAAGTGAGATAACGGGCACCTGAGGATAGCCTGCTTTTTTGAGCGCTTTTCTGAGCAGATGGATATAGTTTGAAGCTCTGCAGCCGCCGCCCGACTGGGTGATGAGCAAAGCGGTTTTGTTGGGGTCATATTTACCTGAGTTAAGAGCATCGATAAGCTGACCGATAACAAGAAGCGCAGGATAGCATGTATCGTTATGAACATATTTAAGTCCTTCGTCAACAACGGCTCTGCCGTCGTTACGGAGGAGCTCAACCTTATAGCCATACTGCCCGAAAATATGCATAAGCAGGGAAAAATGGATTTCAAGCATATTAGGCGCAAGAATGGTATAATCTTTCATTTCTTTGGTAAATTCAACTCTGTCTGCAGTGTTCATTCTCGCACCTCCTTATCTGCCGGTTGCGGCAAACAGACTGCGAAGTCTGATTTTAACCGCACCGGGGTTTGAAATTTCATCAATTTTAATCTGTGTATAAATTTTGCCGTCACTTTCAAGGATTGTTCGCATCTCGTCTGTTGTGATGGCATCAACACCGCAGCCAAAAGAAACAAGCTGAACTATGTTAAGGTCGTTATCACCTTTACGGGCAACGTATTTTGCGGCTGCATAAAGCCTTGAGTGATAAGTCCACTGGTCAAGCACGCCTGTGGGGAATTTTTCAACAAGGGGGCTGACGCTGTCTTCGGTTATAACAGTTGCTCCGCATTCGCAAATCAGCTTGTCGATGCCGTGGTTAATTTCTTCGTCAAGGTGATAAGGTCTGCCGCAGAGCACGATAACGGGCAGATTGTTTTTCTTTGCCGCCTCAAGGTATTCGAGACCCTTGAGATGAATGCTCTTCATAAAGCCGTGGTATTCTTCATAAGCCTTTTCTGCCGCAGCCTTAACAGCCTTGGGGTTAATACCGTCAAAATATTTTGAAAGGATTTCATACATCTTTTTGTTGAAATCCTTGGGTCTGTGCAGACCTACGTAATCACTCATAAAGTTAATCTTTTTGAGCTCGCCGACGTTTGAACGGATAACCTCGGGATAATAAGCAACAACAGGGCAGTTATAGTTATTATCGCCAAGCTTTTCGTCTATGTTATATGACATACAGGGATAGAAAATGTTCTTAACTCCCCTTGCAAGGAGGTCTTCAATATGACCGTGGAGAAGCTTTGCAGGGTAGCAAACCGTATCTGACGGAATCGTGTGCTGACCCGCAACATAAAGCTCTCTTGACGACTTAACGGAAACTGCAACGCCGAATCCGAGCTGTGTGAAGAAAGTGTGCCAGAAAGGAAGAAGTTCAAACATATTAAGACCCATAGGCAGACCGATAAGCTCTCTTGTGCCGATGGTGTTGCCGTATTTTAAAAGAAGCTCACGCTTATAATCAAACAAATTATCTGTTGCGGTTGTTGATTTTTTGGCAAGAGGTTTGCTGCAACGGTTACCGCCGATGAAGCTTCTGCCTGAAGAGAAAGTATTAACTGTCAGACGGCAGTTGTTGCTGCACTTGCCGCAGGTAACAGCCTTAACCTTATGCTCAAAGGTTTCAAGCTCCTGTGCAGAAATAAGCGTGCTTTCGCCTGAAGTTCTTTCAAGAGCATAAAGAGCAGCGCCGTAAGCACCCATAATGCCTGAAATGCTTGGTCTGACAACGTCTCTGCCGATTTCCTGCTCAAAGGCACGCAAAACGGCATCATTGAGGAAAGTACCGCCCTGAACAACAATATTCTGTCCCAGCTCATCTGCGTTGGCTGCTCTGATAACCTTATAAAGTGCGTTTTTGACAACACTGATAGAAAGGCCGGCAGAAATATTCTCAATGGATGCGCCGTCTTTCTGCGCCTGCTTAACGGACGAATTCATAAAGACCGTACAGCGTGAGCCGAGGTCAACAGGCTTATCGGCATAAAGACCAAGCTTTGAAAACTGCTCAACACCATAATCCCATGCGCTTGCAAAGGTCTGAAGGAAAGAACCGCAACCCGATGAACAAGCTTCATTAAGGAAGATATTGTCAATTGCATTATTTCTGATTTTAAAGCATTTGATATCCTGACCGCCGATATCAATAATGAAATCAACCTCAGGTTTGAATTTTTTTGCAGCAGTAAAATGGGCAACTGTTTCAACAATGCCGTAATCAACCGCAAATGCATTTTTTATAATCTCTTCACCGTAACCCGTTACAGCTGA
>JAZNDY010000366.1:0-2361 GCA_045588295.1 Acutalibacteraceae bacterium | reverse complement strand
GTTAAGGTTGGCGAAAAAGCAGTTAACGGCGTTATCGGCATCAAACCGATTCACCTTGTCGATAAAGACAAAGAAGACGTTATTCCCGCGGCAGACGAGCTTTATATTGATATTGGCGCAAAAGATAAAGAAGAAGCACAGAGTGTTGTTTCGCTTGGTGATGCAGTTTGGTTCAACTCTGATTTGGTTGAATTCGGCAACGGATTCATCAAAGCAAAAGCGCTTGATGACAGAGTTGGTTGCGCCATTCTGATTGAAATGATAAGAAGTGAGCTTGAATATGATGCTTGGTTTTCATTCAGTGTGCAGGAAGAAATCGGCACAAGGGGAGCGCAGACAGCGGCTTTCAACATTGCGCCCGATTATGCGATAATTGTTGAAACAACAACCGCCGCCGATATTTCAGGCGTTAAGGATGAAAACAGAGTTTGCATCTGCGGCAACGGCGGCGCGGTTTCATTTATGGACAGAAGCACCGTTTACAGCAAGGCTCTTTTTGACAGAGCGTTTGAGGTTGCCAAAGAAAAAAATATTGCTTGCCAACCCAAAACGCTTGTTGCGGGCGGTAACGATGCAGGCGCAATCCATAAAAGCAGGGGCGGCGTCAAGGTGCTCACGGTATCCGTGCCGTGCAGATATCTCCATTCGCCCGCTTGTGTGATTAAATACAGCGATGTTCAGGAAAGTTTTAAGCTTATCAAAGCAATAGCGGAGGATTTTGCCTTATGCTGAAGCTTTGCGAAAAATTGAGCGAGCTTGATTTTTTGCCGCCTGACCCTTACGCTGCAAGAATTTCAGCTCTTGCCGTAACTTACGGCTTTACGCAAAGCTTTGTGCTTTTCTGGGTGCAGTACGTTGATTGCAAACCTGTTGCGGCACTTTGCAGAATTGACGGCAATATGAGCCTTTTCTGCGGAGAAGAAACTGATTTTGAAGAGCTTGCGGCGTTTATAACAACGGTTGGCTTTTCTTGCCTTGCCTGCCGTGAAGAAAATATAAAACGGCTCGGCTTTGAGGCGGACAGCGCCTCATACATAGTCAGATATGCAGGAAAAACCGCGCCTGCAGACCCGTTTGTGTTATGGGATTACGATAAAAAAGAGCTCTATGAGCTTTTGTGCGATTGCGGTTTTGAGCTTGGTGATTTCGGCTCGTTTGCGGCTGACTACTGCTCAAAACTCAACAAAGGCACGGCAAAGCTTGCCGTTATTGCAAACGAAAGGCTGGATGCCTGCGCGAGTGCTCTTTTTATTGGCAAAAACTGCGTGCTTCTGGGTGCTGTTGCAACCCGTGAAAGCGCAAGAGGTAAGGGTTACGCATCAGAAACGGTGACCTCCCTTGCAAACAGTTTTGAGGATAAAACGGTTTATCTTTTTTGCAGAAACGATTCTCTGCTTGCGTTTTATAAAAAAATGGGCTTTGAATATGACGGCAAGTGGGCGGAATACCGCTCCGTTTAATTAAGTCCAAATAAAAAAGGAGGAAGAATTATGCTTTGGCCGTGTTACGTTTTGGCGGCGTTGACTGTTGTTTTTGCGGTCTGCTGCATTGTGCTGCGAAGACAGGGCAAATCCTTTGAGGGTATGCTTTTTAAGTTTCTGGCGAGCTTTGCTTTTGTTTCAGTGGCAACAATCGGTTACAGCTTACATCCTAACGAAACATATTATTTCTGCCTTGTCAGTTTTGCGCTGATGTTCGGCTTCTTTGGTGACGTGTTGCTTGGTATCAAAGAAATTGCGCCCAAATTCAAGCCAAAGCTGATTGTTCTGGGGCTGCTGTTCTTCTCTCTCGGCCATATCTGTTGCCTATGTGCGTTTGTAACACAGGTTGGCGTTCATCCGATAACCCTTCTTGTCGGTCTGGGCGGTGCGGTGCTTGCTTTTGTTCTGACAAACGTGCTCAAGATGAAGGCAGATATCAAAATGAAGCTGATTATGTCGGTTTATTACGGTCTTCTCTTTATAAAAATCGCAATGGCGGCAGAAATGATTCATCACAGAGGCGTTCACCCTGCATATGTTGTTGCTTTGATTTCATGTATCAGCTTCCTCGTGAGCGATACCTGCCTCGGAATTCTTTATTTCACGACAGTCAAGCGCAAAAACGTGCTTGTAACCGCAGAGCTTGCAACGTATTATCCTGCTCAGGTGTTGCTTGCGATGTCTGTAGCTTTTATGTAAATTAAAATATAACAGGCTTGCTCGGTTAATCCTTGCAAGCCTGTTTTTTTATGCTCTGTTGCTGTCTTTAATTCGTTTGATTGCACCTTTTTCAAGCCGTGATACCTGCGCCTGAGAAATGCCGATTTCGCTTGCAACCTCCATCTGTGTTTTGCCTGCCATAAAGCGAAGCCATAATATC
>JAZNDY010000365.1:0-6534 GCA_045588295.1 Acutalibacteraceae bacterium | reverse complement strand
CGGAGTAAGCTGGCGAGGGCAACGAGCATTGATGCAACATATGTCATTGCAGCAGCCTTGAGAACTTTTTTTGCTCCGCTCATTTCATCATCATATAGTAGATTGGTTTCATCTATAACCTTGATTGCTCTTCTGCTTGCGTTGAATTCAACGGGAAGAGTTACAAGCTGAAAAACAGTTATTGCCGAATAAAGAATAAGTCCGAAAGCAATAAGAGGTTCAAAGCCGAGAAAATATCCGAGAAGTGCAAGAGGAACGCCCAATCTCGAGCCTATATTGCATACAGGAACCATAGTGTTGCGAATCTTTATGGGCATATAGTTTTCTGCGTGCTGTGCCGCGTGACCCGCTTCATGGCAGGCAACGCCGATGGCGGCAACACTTGTGCTGTTATAAACGGAATCAGAAAGCCTGATTACTTTTGTTCTGGGGTCAAAATGGTCTGTCAGATTGCCGTTGACACGTTCTATTCTGACATCGGTTATGCCGTAATAGTTAAGAACAGACTGCGCTGCATAAGCACCGGTAACACGCCTGTTGCTGGGAACTTTTGAATACTTTTTAAACGTTGATTTTACCTTGAACTGTGCAACCATTGCAATAATCATTGCAGGAATAACAAGAATAAAATACCAATAATCAAAGAAATAGTGATAATAAGGATAAAACATTTTGCGACTCCTTTCGCATTATTCGGTTAATGAGCCTGCCGCAACAGGATTACCCCTCAGATAATCAGCCGCATTCATTGATTTTTTGCCCTCTGCCTGAAGCTCAAGAATTTCAATACAATTCAAATCACCGCAAGCAACAACAAGGCGTTTATCTGCCGCAACAACCTCGCCGGGCTTTGTTCCTTTTTCCGGAGCAAGAACAGATTTATGAATCTTCACCTTTTTGCCGCCGATAACAGCTGTTGCTGACGGCCAGGGTGAAAGTCCTCTTATTTTATCGTGAACCGCTTTCGCGTTTAAATTCCAGTCAATTGGTGACAATTCTTTTGAAAGCATAGGTGCATAGGTAAACAAATCGTGATTCTGCTTTTCAGGCTTAAGCTCGCCATTGAGAAGCGCATCAATTGTTTGCTCAAGCACCTCGGCACCCAGAGTAGAGAGCTTATCGTGAAGCTCACCTGCAGTTTCGTTAATGCCGATTTCAACCTCGCTCTTAATGAGCATATCACCCGTATCAAGGCCCTCATCCATCTGCATTGAAGTGATGCCTGTTTTGGGACAGCCGTTTATAACTGACCACTGGATGGGAGCTGCACCCCGAAGCTCAGGAAGAAGAGAAGCGTGGATGTTTATGCAACCGTATTTGGGATATTCAAGAATTTCTTTGGGAAGAATTTTGCCGTAAGCGACAACGATAACAAGCTCAGGGTTTGCTTCCTTGAGCATCTCAAGCGCTGTGCCGTCACGCATTTTGACAGGCTGATAAACGTTGATGCCGTTTTCAAGTGCAAGCACTTTAACGGGCGGCGGTGTGAGCACCATTTTTCTGCCCTGAGGTTTATCAGGCTGTGTAAAAACACCCGTAACCTCGTGACCGCAGTCAATCAGTTTCTGAAGGCAAGGCACCGCAAACTCGGGTGTGCCCATAAAAACCACTCTCATTCGGCATTCTCCTTTTTGATAACACGCTGGGTAAAAACTATTCCGTCAAGATGGTCAATTTCGTGGCAGAAGCAACGAGCCTTAAGCTCACTGCCTGTGTAAACACACCACTTGCCGTTTCTGTCCTGCGCCTGCACTCTTACGGTTGCCGGTCTGCAGGTTGTGCCAACCTCACCGGGGAGAGAAAGACAGCCCTCCTCAGCAAACTGCTCACCCTCCCTTTTAACGATTTCAGGGTTGATAAGCTCAATATATCCGTCGCCGCAGTCCATAACCACAACGCGCCTTAAAATACCCACCTGCACTGCCGCAAGACCGACTCCGTTTGCCGCATACATTGTTTCTTTCATATCGTCAAGCAATGTCCACAGACGGGCATCAAAATTTTCTACTTTACGTGATGTTTTTGCAAGAATCGGGTCGCCGACCTTTACAATATTCCTGATTGCCATAGCTGATAATTCACCTTTCAGAGTGATATATATATTATGTAATAAATTAAACGGTTGATTCGGGGTTGATATCAGCATAAGTTGTTACGCTTGAGAAACGGCTGTCCTTGCCCATTTCAACAAGCAATGCGGATATCATCTGCCTGAATCTTTTTGAATTGCGGCATTTGATAATCAACCTGTAACGGAATTTGCCGCTGACTTTTGCTACCCTTGCAGGCATGGGACCGAGGGTAATTATCTTTTCACCTGCAAATTCGCCTGTTGTGTAGTTTCTGATTAATGCAAGAGAATTGTTTGCCGCCGATTTTACAACGGATTCGTTACTGCCTGTGAAACCTATAACGCACAAATCGCAATAAGGCGGATAAACAAGAGCCTTGCGTAGTCTTATTTCTGTTTTAAAGAATTCATCATAATCCTGCTTTGCGGCAAGGCGTATGATTTCGTTTTCAGGTGTGAGGGTCTGAATAACGGCTGTGCCTGCAACGTCCCCTCTGCCTGCTCTGCCCACAACCTGCGTGAGCAAGGAAAATGTTTTTTCAAGGCTTCTGAAATCGTCATTATAAAGCTGTTGGTCAACAGACACAACGCCGACGAGTGTTACGTTTGGAAAATTAAGACCTTTTGCAACCATCTGGGTGCCTATCATTATATCGTATTCACCTTTTGCGAAACTATCCAGAAGCTTTTCGTGTGAGTTTTTGCCCGCTGTTGAATCGGTATCCATTCTCACAATTTTTGCATCGGGCAAAAGAAGCGCCAATTCTTCTTCTATTTTTTGTGTGCCGAAGCCTGAATATCTGACTGCATCCTCACCGCATTCGGGGCAGATGCTTGAAAAGGGAACCGAATGACCGCAATAATGGCACATAAGGCGGTTGTTTGCCGTATGGTAGGTCATTGAAATGCTGCACTGGGGGCAACAGATAACCTCACCGCAGGCGGTACAGGCGGCAAAGGTATGGAAGCCGCGCCTATTTATAAGCAGGATTGATTGCCTGCCGTTTTCAAGATTTTGTTTTAATGAATCATAAAGAGTTTTGCTGACAGCTCTGCTGCCGGGAGCTTTTTCTTCGCTACGCATATCAACGGTCAGCACCTCGGGCAAAACCGCGTTGCCGTAACGCTTTGTGAGGGTGCAAAGCTCATATTTGCCGCTTTGCGCCGCAGCATAGCTCTCAACGCTCGGTGTTGCAGAGGCGAGAATCAGCAAGCAGTTATGATAAGCCGCCCTGTATTTGGCAACGTCGATTGCGCTGTATCGTGGAGTCTGTTCAGATTTATATGTATGCTCCTGCTCTTCATCAACGATAATAAGGCCGAGATTTTCAAGCGGAGCAAAAACCGCACTTCTTGTGCCGATAACAATCTGCGCTTCACCGTTTTTAACACGTTTCCATTCTTCGAGGCGTTCTCTGACAGAAAGCGCGCTGTGAAAAACAGCAACCTTACTGCCGTA
The DNA here is from genome assembly GCA_045588295.1 of Acutalibacteraceae bacterium. Classification (GTDB taxonomy): domain Bacteria; phylum Bacillota; class Clostridia; order Oscillospirales; family Acutalibacteraceae; genus CAG-177. The sequence goes on along the minus strand of JAZNDY010000365.1, from coordinate 3,004 downwards.
ACGTTTGCAGAAAAGCGAAAGTGTCTGAGGAGTCAGACCGATTTCGGGCACCATAACGATAACGGTTTTTCCGCTGTCAACCACACCGTCAATAACACTCATATAAACAGAAGTTTTGCCGCTGCCCGTTACACCGTAAAGCAGAGAAACAGCAGGTTTGCCGCTTCGGGCAAGAGCTGTAAGTTTGGTGTGAGCTTCTTTTTGCTCATCAGTGAGGGCAATTAGCGTGCGCTCACCTTTTTCTGTTGTGAAATCCGGAAGTTGCATAACGGGTTGCTCAAAAAATTCGGCAACACCGTTTTTGACAAGGGCGTTTGCAACTGCAGGGGTAAGACCCGTAAAATAACAAAGCTCCTTGATACTTGCGGTGCCTACGTCGCAAAGCACATCATAAATCTGTTTCTGTTTGGGAGTAAGCTTAACGTCTTCCTCAGTCTGCACAAGGCGCATCATACGCACCGTTAAGTCGCCGAGATTACGCACGGCATCACTGCTTGTGATAAGCAGACCTTTGCGCACAAGCGACGCGGGAATGTTTGCGTCAGCTTTGACGGAAAGGGAGTTAAAAACTGTTTCTGCCTTAACAAAGACGCCCTTGTTTGCAACGTATTCATAAAACTCTTTTTCAACACCCTCAAGAGTGTTGATTTTTTTTGAATCCCCCTCGGGATTAACAGCATAAGAAAGCACCATACGGTGGTTTATGCCTGTGGGCAGCATTGCTTTTGCCGCTTCATAAAGAGTGCAGAACGTTCTGTCCTTTATCCACTGAGCAAGAGAAAGCATCTCATCATTCAGCAAAGGCTTTTCATCAAGCACCTCGGTGATTTTTTTGATTCTGCTGCTTTCGGTTACGTCGGTAACGTCAAAAACAACACCCAACCTTTTTCTGTTACCGTTGCCGAACGGCACGGTAACTCTGACACCCTTTTTAACGGAATCTTCAAGCTGCTTTGGGATAGCGTAATCAAAGGCTTTATCAAAGGTGAAAACGGCGGATTCAACCGCAACCTTTGCATATTTCATCTGATTTACACTCCCCTCAAGGTTTTAAAGCGCCCTGATCAGATGTTTCTGATTTCTTCGGGCTCGATGATTTTGAACTGACCTGCAAGAATTTCATCAAGAGCAACGCTTACGGGTTTCTCTGTCATAATCTCTTTGTTTGCTTCTGCTTCTTCAGCAATTTCTCTGGCTCTTTTTGCTGTTGCTGTTACAAGTGAGTAACGGCTGAGATGGTCTTTGAGTACGCCTCTGAGATCGGGATTAAACATTGTTGATTACCTCGCTTATAATTGTTTTATTTCTTTCAATTTTATGTTTTTCGGCTGTGATTATTGCCTCAATGCAGTTAACAGCGTTTTCAACCGTATCATTGAACACAACGTAATCATATTCATATGCTCTGCGGATTTCTTCACGGGCAATAAAGAGCCTGTGCTGAACGGTTTCTTCATCTTCACTGCCTCTGCCTCTGAGCCTCTGCTCAAGAACGCGCATTGAAGGAGGCATAAGGAAAATGCTGATAACGTTATCATAACGGTTTCTGATTTTTTCTGCACCCTGCACTTCAATTTTAAGAATAACCGCTTTACCGTTGCTGAGCATTTCGTCAACAGGCTCTGCAGGTGTGCCGTAATAATTTTTGGCATATTCTGCATATTCGAGCATTCTGTTTTCTGAAACCTTTTTTTCAAAATATTCACGGTTAACAAAATAATAATGCACGCCGTCAATTTCTCCCTCGCGCTTTTCGCGGGTGGTCATCGAGATGGACACCTTAACGTTACCGTCAACCTCAACAAGTCTGTTAAGAACGGTATCCTTGCCTGAGCCGGAGGGACCTGAAAGAATTATAAGTACGCCGTCACTCATTCTTCATCCTCCTCATCCTCAAGCTCGTCCATATCGTCATTAAGCCTGTTGGCAACCGTTTCGCTCTGGAGATAGGTAAGAATAACGTGGTCACTGTCAGTAATGATAACGGCTCTTGTTCTTCTGCCGTGAGTTGCATCAATAAGCGTTCCCTTCTCTTTGCATTCCTGAATGATACGCTTGATAGGTGCAGACTCGGGGCTGACGATGGCAACCAGACGGCTTGCGTTAACCATATTGCCGAAACCGATATTAATCAGCTTCATTTTTTCGCCTCCGTTTTATTCAATATTCTGTATCTGGTCACGAATTTTTTCAATTTCTGATTTGATTGCAACAGCTCTGCGTGCAATTTCAACATCCTGCGCTTTGGAACCGATTGTGTTTGCTTCTCTGTTGAACTCCTGAATAAGGAAGTCCATTTTTTTGCCGACAGCTTCGTTTGCTTCAAGGAATGAACGCATCTGCGAAATGTGGCTGCGCAGTCTGACCGTTTCTTCCGCAACTGCAATTTTATCAGCAAAAATTGCGGCTTCGGTCAGAATTCTCTGTTCTTCAATATGAGCATCAGAGAGCAATTCACGCAATCTGCCAAGAAGCTTTTCGTTATATTCTTTAACGGTTTCGGGTGAACGCTCTTCAATATAAGCAACGTTTTCAAGAATCAGGTCAAGCCTTGAGAGCACGTCCGCTCTGAGCCTTTCACCCTCACGCTCACGCATAGCAACAAAGCCGTTAAGAGCTTCTTGAGCAACAGTCTGCACCGCCGCCCAGATTTTATCCTCATCAGCCGCCTGCTTGCGGATTGAGAAAATATCACTGACTCTTGAAATATCCGAAACCTTGACGTTGTTTTCAATGCCGTAGGTTTCTGCAAGTTCTTTATATGCATCAAGATAGCCTTTAACAAGAGGATGGTTGACGCTGATTATTGTGTCAGGCTCCTCAACGGTTTCTATCTGCACATAGCATTCCATTTTACCTCTTGTGAGCTTACCCATAAAGAAGCTTTTAAGCTTTTCGTCAAGGAAGCCGTAGCTTCTGGGAAGCTTTGAGGAAAACTCAAAATATCTGTGGTTGTCGCTTTTGATTTCAACCGTTATATTCATACCGTCGGCAAGCTGCTGGC
>JAZNDY010000364.1:0-8325 GCA_045588295.1 Acutalibacteraceae bacterium | reverse complement strand
AGGGTCGTGCTCAACCCAACCTGCCTTAGGATAAATCTGCTCAAACTCATTCTGAGCTTTGCTGACAATGTTGCCTTTTTTATCGAAGATAATCGCTCTTGAGCTTGTAGTGCCCTGGTCAAGAGCAAGAACATATTTTGCCATTGAATTCATCCTTTCTTTATTTGATTCCGAAATATTTGGCTGCGTTGTTATATGAAATATCCTCTGCTATTTTGCAGATTGCCTTTTCATCAAACGGATAAAGACCGTTTTCAACCATATCGCCCAACAAGGCGCACATTATGCGGCGGAAATATTCGTGCCTGGGATATGAGAGGAACGAACGGGAATCCGTAACCATACCCACAAATTTGCCAAGTGCGCCAAGGTTACCCAAAGCTTTCATCTGCTCGCGCATGCCGTCGATATTATCATTGAACCACCACGCAGAGCCAAACTGGATTTTGCTCTCTGCATCTGAATTCTGGAAGTTGCCGAGCATTGTGCCGAGAACGTAGTTATCTTTGGGGTTAAGGGTAAAAAGAACTGTCTTGGGCAGTTTTTCTTTAACGGCAAGGCTGTCAAGGAATATTGAAAGCTTGCCTGCTATTTCTCTGTCATCAATTGAATCAAAGCCTGCATCGGGGCCGATTCTGTTAAACATAAGGGTGTTGTTGTTTCTCATCGGGCCAATGTGAAGCTCCATAACCCAACCTTTTTCTGCATATTTTTCTGCAAGGAAGGCAAGGAGAGCTGTTTTGAATTTATCCGCTTCGGCAACACTTGCATCACCGCCGTTTTTAACTTTAACAAAAATGCCGTCAAGTTCTTGCTCCGTTGCAGTTTCATAGGGCACGTAAGCAAAGGCGTGGTCGCTTGCGCAGCAGCCGAGAGTTGCAAAAAATTCAATTCTCTCATTAAGAGCATTGCAAAGAGCCTCGAAATTTTCAATGTTTCTGCCAACACACTTTTCCATTGCACCAAGCCAACCTCTCCACGAAGGAAGGTCTATGCCGAGCGCCTTATCGGGTCTGAATGCAGGCAAAACTTTGCATTTGAATCCGCTCTCTTTTGCAAGAAGAACGTGGTATTCAAGACTGTCTGCAGGGTCATCCGTTGTGCAAAGATGCGAAACGTTTGATTTTTCAATAAGTTCTCTGGGTGTGAAGCCGCCTGCCTTGATTGCGGCATTTGCCCTGTTCCAGATATCGTCTGCGGTTTCTGCGCAGAGTATATCGTTAATGCCGAAATAGCGGCGAAGCTCAAGGTGACACCAGTGATACATCGGGTTACCGATCAGGTTTGGCATAATCTCTGCAAACGCCCTGAACTTTTCGTAGCCGCTTGCATCTCCCGTTATATATTTTTCGTCAACGCCGCACGAACGCATTGCGCGCCATTTATAGTGGTCGCCCGCAAGCCAGAGCCATGCTATATCCTCAGGCTGTGCGTTATCATAAATTTCTTTAGGTGAAAGGTGACAGTGCCAGTCAAAAATCGGCATTTTGTCTGCCGCCTCAAACATTTTAATTGCAGGCTCATTATCAAGCAAAAAATCCTTGCCCATAAATTCCTTTGCCACGGTAAAACCTCCCGTTGATTAAATTAAAGTACAAAAACAAGCACTGTTCCCACAATCCAGATAACCACGGGAACCGAAAATCTTTCAAGAATTGCGCCAACATAAGTGAAAAGCGCAGGCAAAAACATAAATATGCCGCCGATTTTGGCTTTAGCTTCTTTTGAAGCGAGCTTTTCAAGAGTTATATCCCAAAGATTCTGTGCAACCTCAAACTGGGGATGAAGGCAACACATAATTGAAATTCCCACGTAGAGAATCACAATATAAAGGATGAACAGCCACACGGAATCGGCAGGCGCAAAACCGAGAATGCGCAGATTTATAAAGCCAAAAACCGTAAGCGGCAAGCCTGAAATCAGCCCCATCACACCGGGTGCGGTTGCAGAAATATATGCAGCCGCAGCTTTTTGGGGCAATATGTGTTCGATATGGCCACACATTTCGTTGGCTCTCAGGTAACCTTTGTGCTCAACGGGTAAGCTGAGCAAAAGGCAGGTCAACTGCTCCCAGAAAGCTCTTATGAATGCACCGGGGAACGTTATATATTTGCCGATTACATACAATATTCTCATAATAAATCATAATCCCCCTGTGTCAGAATTTCATGTGCGTCTTTTTCGCCGTTAATTATTGCCGCACCCTCGGGCGTGGACTTATAATCTTCAGCAAACATATTATAAATATTTGTTACTTTATATTTTTCGGAATCGGTCAGCTCAAAGTTCTTTTCATAAAGCTTTGCGCAGATATAGCAAACCACCTGAATCTTTTCAAGCTCTGCGCTGACATCCTCTTCCTGATTAAGCAAATTGCAATAAGAAAAACCGTTATCAATATATTCAAACGCGCGCTTATAATCACCTGTTGCAAGATACATAAGAGCCATCTGCCTGTAAGTTTCGGGGGATGCGGCATAGTCAGCCATCAGCGCATCGCCAAGCACCTGAACCTTGTCATATTCGCCCTTGCAACGCGCAACCTTAAGCTGCATCTCCTGAGTTTCGGCGTAATTGCCGTACTCATCAAGCAAACTGTTCACAAACTTATCTGCATCCTTCAATCTGCCGTTTTCGAGCAGAATATCGGTCTTATGCTTATAGGCATCAAAATTGTTGCGGTTTTCAGCAATAAGCTCATCCATAAGGGCTATCGCCTTGTCCGGATTACCCATAAGGTTATGAATATCGGCAAAATCGTGGTAATACATCCACTTGTAATCCGAATCTGAAGCCTTTGCAAGTTTATCACATTCGGTAATCCACTTATAGCTCACCTCAACGGGTTGGTTATAATATACCGCCGCCATCTGATATTTTGCATAAGCAATATAAACCTTATCAATGTTTTCGCCTTTTGCAACTTCGTCAATCAGCACGATACTTGCTTCATAAGTATCCTCATCAGGCACTCTGCCCGAATAGAAAAGCTGCCTTACGCTGTTTTCGATACGCACGTATTGCTCCCAATACGGTTTTGCAATTTTAGTTTTAGTCAGCGGTGAATTTTCATAAATCCCAAGCTCATCAACAGCAGCAAGAGGTCCGTGCATTATGGTATATGCCTCAAACATTTTTGCGTGTGTGTTTGCGCCAAGCTTAAAGAAACGGCGCAAAAACGGCTCCGGTGTGTTTTCTTTCCACTCAATCAGATTGCGAAAATCCTCAAGCGTCTTGTCCATCTGGTCATAATAGAAAACAGCGTCGTTCCAGTTTTTCTCATTTGCCGCTTTTTCTGCACGGATGCAGAGAATTGACGGGGAAATCAGAAAAACGCTTGCCGCAATTGCCACAACTGCAACCACAAGCGAAGCAGCGCCTGCAACCCAACCCATAAACGGTATGCGTGTGTTGAGCATTTCAACAAGGCATTCCTCGCAAAAATCAGCACCTGCAACACAGTTGCGCTCGCCGCACCTTGTGCAAGGCTCGGTTACAACCTCTTCCCGAGTGCCCTTTGCTTTCTTTTTTGAGTTGTTATCTTCTTTAATTTCTCGGTTTTTTTTCAAGCAAAAACCTCCCGACATTTTTTGTTTTACAGATTATTGTAACATTCTTTTGTGTCAATTTCAATAGATAGTATGTATATTTATGCCAATCATTATTGAAGCTCGGTAAACATATATTTTTTTACGGTCTTTAATATTTCAGAATTTTATGTTATAATTCTGTTGTTAATTAACCATTTTTAAACGGAGGCTTGTTTATGAAAGAAATCAACGTAAGAGATATCAAAGAAAACGCCGTTTCGCTCATTGCAGACGGCTGGGGTCTTGTTTCTGCAGGCAACGAAGAAAAGTTCAACACAATGACCGTCAGCTGGGGCGGCATCGGTGAAATCTGGGGCAAGGATGCCGTGTTTATCTTTATCCGCCCACAAAGATACACCTATGAATTTCTTGAAAAAGAAGACGTATTCACTCTTTCTTTTTACGGTGACGAATTCAAGGATGCATTAAAAATATGCGGTTCAAAAAGCGGCAGAGATGTTGACAAAACCGCCGCAACCGGCCTGACTCCCCTTTTCACCGACGGCACCGTAACTTTTGAGCAGGCAAAATACACTCTGGTTTGCCGCAAGATGGCATCACAGTTTATTGACCCCAAAGGCTTTGAGGATAAAAGCATTGAAAACAATTATCATTCAGGCGATTACCACAAGGTTTACATCGGTGAAATTTTAAAAGTTTACAGCAAATAACATCAACGGCTTGCAAAGGTCACGCACCTGTGCAAGCCGTTATTTTACTTTGGTTTGGTCTTTTAAAAAGGGGTGAAGCCTCGCCCTGTGGAGAGGCGAGGCTTCGTGAGGAGTTGTATATAAGAGGGTAAGTAGTGGTTAAAATTATTCGTCCATACCGAGAAGCTCTGCAACGCTGATGCCGAGAACTTCGGAAAGAGCCTTAAGCTCAAAATCGGTAACGTATCTGAGCTGACCTTCCATCTTTGAAAGACCTGATGCGTTAAGATCAACACCCTTGATTTGCAGCTGAGTAAGAAGATCCTTCTGCTTCATATTGATTTCTTTACGTCTTGCTTCAATTCTTGCGCCTACGATGTTGCGTTCACCGAGAGCCTGCTTTCTGATTCTCATTTCTTTTTGCCTCCGTTTTATTTTATCAATACCGTTTTATACAGTTTGTATAATGCTGTTTTGTAAAATACAAAAAATTACCTTTTTTTTGCTTCGTTCATTTGCATTCTATCACAATAGTAATAAAAAAGCAAGTTATTTTTTGATTTTATAAATATAATTTTATTATATATTTTTTATATAAGTGATATATTATAAATAAATATTCTGATTTTTGCATCTCCGTCGGTCCATATGATAAACAAGCTGTTGAATTTTGTAATAATTCAAAGTTTTTTTGTTTCGGGTATTGTTTTATTTCAAATAATGCTGCATAATAGCATTATCTTGATAAAAAGAAGGGATTTTAAATGGAACTTAACCGCAACCTTACCATGCTTACTGATTTCTATGAAATCACTATGGCTAACGGTTATTTCAAAAACAATTTCAAAGACACCGTGGCATATTTTGATATGTTCTTCAGAAAAGTGCCTGACGGCGGCGGGTTTGTTATTATGGCAGGCGTTGAACAGCTTGTTGAATATCTCAAAAACCTTACCTTTACCGATGAAGATATTGAATATCTCCGCTCTAAAGGTTTTGGTGAAGAGTTTCTTGATTACCTTCACAATTTTAAATTCTGTTGCGACGTTTGGGCAATTCCTGAAGGCACACCCATCTTCCCCGGTGAACCCATAATCAAGGTCAAGGGTCCTGTTATTCAGGCGCAGTTTATTGAAACAATGGTGCTTCTCTGCATAAATCACCAGAGCCTTATCGCAACCAAAGCAAACAGAATCTGCCGCGCGGCAAAAGGCAGGGCAGTTATGGAATTCGGCTCACGCAGAGCGCAGGGCTTTGACGGCGCAATATACGGCGCAAGAGCTGCATATATCGGCGGTTGCACAGGTACTGCCTGCACAATTTGGGACGAAAAATTCGCCGTACCTGCTCTCGGCACAATGGCACACAGCTGGGTTCAGCTTTTTGACAGCGAATACGAAGCCTTCAAGGCATATGCAGAAGAATATCCCGACAGCTGCACTCTGCTTGTTGATACTTACAACGTTCTTAAGTCAGGCGTACCCAACGCCATCAGGGTTTTTGACGAAGTGCTCAAGCCTCTCGGCAAACGCCCCAAAGGTATCCGAATTGACAGCGGTGATATAGCTTATCTTTCGCGCAAAGCTCGCAAGTTGCTTGACGAAGCAGGCTATGAGGATTGCGGCATTGTTGCCTCCAACTCTCTTGATGAATACATCATCAAAGATATGATGGCGCAGGGTGCACAGGTTTCATCCTTTGGCGTTGGCGAAAGACTTATCACCTCTTCTTCAAGCCCCGTGCTTGGCGGCGTTTATAAGCTTGTTGCCGTGAAAAAAGACGGCAAAGAAATTCCTAAAATCAAACTCAGCGAAAACGTTGCCAAAATCACAACCCCCTGCAACAAGAGGGTTTACCGCCTTTACGATAACGAAACAGGCAAAGCCGCGGCTGACCTTATCACACTTGCAGATGAGGTTGTTGACGCATCCCAGCCTTATGACCTCTTTGACCCCGACTTCACTTGGAAGCGCAAAACAATAACCAACTTCACTTTCAGAGAATTGCTTGAACCGATTTTTGTTAAGGGTGAATGCGTATACCAACCCAAAAACATTCAGGAAATCAAGGATTACTGCACAGCACAGGTTAACACACTTTGGGACGAAGTTAAAAGATTTGAAAACCCACACAACTATTACGTTGACCTTTCACAGGCACTCTGGGACGAAAAACACCGCCTTCTCAACGAAAACGGTAAATAAGAGAAAAGAGCCGATTAAATCGGCTCTTTTTTGTTTGCATAAAAGCAAAAACGCATTGCCGAGTTATTCGGCAATGCGTTTATCGTTTAAAAAGCTATCTTATAATCAAACAAGCTCGATGATGCACATCTCAGCTGCGTCACCTCTACGGGGACCTGTTTTGATTATGCGGCAATAACCGCCGTTAACTTCCTTATACTTGGGGGCAATTTCGTCAAAGAGCTTCTTAACAACGTCTTCCTTTGTGACGTATGCAAGAACCTTGCGCTTTGAGTGAAGAGAATCGTCTTTAGCAATGGTGATCATTTTTTCAGCCATTGCGCGAACCTCCTGGGCCCTTGTAACGGTGGTTTCGATTCTGCCGTTTTGCAAAAGATAGGTAACAAGGCCTCTGAGCATTGACTTGCGATGGTCGCTTGTACGGCCAAGCTTTCTGGTACCGGGCATTTAGTTCACACTCCTTTACCGTTTGGTGGGTCATCATTCCTCGTCTCTGCGAAGGTCAAAGCCAAGTGAATTGAGCTTTGCAACAACTTCGTCAAGAGACTTTCTGCCGAGGTTACGGACCTTCATCATGTCTTCCTCGGTTCTGTTGGTCAAATCTTCAACCGTATTAATCTGAGCACGTTTCAGGCAATTGAACGAACGCACAGACAGGTCAAGTTCCTCAATGGTCATCTCCAGCACTTTCTCTTTGCCGTTGTCATTCTTTACAACCATAACCTCTGTGTCATAAGCTTCACCTGAAAGGTCGCCGAAGAGGTTGAGGTGCTCGTTGAGGATCTTGGCGCCGAGAGAAACAGCTTCCATAGCATTAATGGTGCCGTTGGTCCACACTTCAAGCGTGAGCTTGTCATAGTCAGTAATCTGACCAACACGTGTGTTCTCGACTGTGTAATTAACCTTCAACACGGGTGTGTAGATTGAGTCAATTGCAATAACGCCGATAATGGGCTGCATCATCTGCTTATTTCTCTCTGCAGAAACATAGCCTCTGCCCTTATCGCAGGTAAGCTCCATGCTTACGTGTGCATCGGAATTGAGAGTAGCGATGTGAAGCTCGGGGTTGAGGATTTCAACCTCTGAATCGGTTTTGATGCTGCCTGCGGTGATTTCGTCATCGCCGTTAGCATCGATATAAATTGTTTTGGGGCCATCACCGTGTATCTTGAGAATAACGTTTTTGAGATTAAGAACAATCTCTGTAACGTCTTCTTTAACACCGGGGATGGTTGTGAATTCATGCAGAACACCGTCGATTTTAACGGATGTGATTGCGTAGCCGGGGAGTGAGGAAAGAAGAACTCTTCTTAAGCTGTTGCCCAAGGTTGTTCCGTAGCCTCTCTCAAGGGGCTCAACAACAAAACGACCGTATTTACCGTCGGCAGAGATTTCTGCAGTTTCAATTCTGGGCTTTTCAATACCAATCATTCAAAACCCTCCTTATAAGACGGCAGGAATTTATCCTGCTCAAAATGCATTCAAAAACGCTCTGGTCACCAAGCAACTGCCCGGTGAACGCCCGCAAAACGGGCGAATCACTCAGGTTATTACTTGGAGTAAAGTTCAACGATAAGGTGCTCTTCAACGGGAACCATAATCTGCTCACGTGTGGGCAGATCAAGAACCTTTGCTGTCTGAGCATCTGCGTTGAGGTCAAGCCACTGGGGAACAGGTCTTGAAGCGTTAGCTTCGAGAGTTGCCTGAATCTTTGTGCTTTCCTTGCTCTTATCCTTGATAGCGATTTCGTCGCCTGCTTTGATAAGGTATGAAGGAATGTTGACCTTCTTGCCGTTTACTTTGTAGTGACCGTGAGTTACAAGCTGTCTGGCTTCTGCTCTGGAGTTTGCCCAGCCAAGAAGATAAACAACGTTATCAAGG
>JAZNDY010000363.1:0-1795 GCA_045588295.1 Acutalibacteraceae bacterium | reverse complement strand
AGAACAAAAAATGAGAATAGGTATGGATGTCGGCTCAACCACTCTCAAGTGCGTTGCAATCGACGATAATAACAACATTGTTTACAAAGCATACGAGCGCCACTACTCAAAAATCGCAGAGAAATGCGCCGCAATGCTTTCACAGATTATAAAAGAACACCCGCAGTTTGAGAAATCCTCGCTTACCGTTTCAGGCTCTGCAGGCATGGGCTTTGCAAACGCTCTCGGACTTGAATTTGTTCAGGAGGTTTACGCAACAAGAGTCAGCGTTTCAAGACTTCTGCCCGGCACTGATGCTGTTATCGAGCTTGGCGGTGAGGATGCAAAAATCCTTTTCTTCACAAACGGCGTTGAGGTCAGAATGAACGGCTCCTGTGCAGGCGGCACCGGCGCATTCATTGACCAGATGGCATCGCTTCTGAGCGTTGACCCGCTTGAAATGAACGAGCTTGCAAAGAAAAAAGAAAAAATTTATTCCATCGCATCAAGATGCGGCGTTTTTGCAAAGTCAGATATTCAGCCCCTTCTTAATCAAGGCGCAAGAAAGAACGATATTGCCGCAAGCATCTTCACTGCGGTTGTTAACCAGACTGTTTCAGGTCTTTCACAGGGCAGAAAAATTGAGGGTAACGTTGTTTATCTCGGCGGTCCTCTCTATTTCCTTTCGCAGCTCAGAGAAGCTTTTGATGACGGTCTCGGTGTTAAGGGCAACTGCCCTGAAAACGGCCTTTATTTTGTTGCTCTCGGTGCCGCTTTTTCGTCAGACGGAACGGCAATTGATATTGTTGAAACAACAGAAAAAATCCGAAACGCAAAAGAAAGCGGCGAATATCTCGGAGCAAAAGAGCTTTTTGCTTCTAAAGAAGAATACGAAGCTTTCAGCAGCCGTCATGCAAAGAATTCAGTTAAAGAAAACCGCGCAATTTCAAAAGGCGAAAAAGTCTGCATAGGTATTGATGCAGGTTCAACAACCGTTAAAGCAGCCGTTATCAATATGAACGGTGAAATTGTGTGCAGCAGATACGTTCCCAATAACGGTGACCCCGTTACACTTATCAGAGAATTCCTTTCTGATTTTTACAAAGATTATCCTGATGCCGTTGTTGCTTCAAGCGCAGTAACAGGCTACGGCGAAGACATCATCAAAAATGCTTTTGCCGTTGATTTCGGTCTTGTTGAAACCGTGGCGCATTTCACTGCCGCCAAAAAGTTCAAGCCTGACGTTGATTTTATCATCGACATCGGCGGTCAGGATATCAAGTGCTTCAAAATCAGAAATAACGCAATTGATAATATTTTCCTTAACGAGGCGTGCTCTTCAGGCTGCGGTTCTTTCCTGCAGACCTTTGCCGCCGCTTGGGGTTATAACATAGCAGATTTTTCAAAACTCGGTCTTTTTGCAGACAGACCCGTTGACCTCGGCTCTCGCTGCACCGTGTTTATGAATTCATCTGTTAAGCAGGCACAGAAAGACGGCGCATCAATCGAAAACATTTCTGCAGGTCTTTCAATCAGCGTTGTCAAGAATGCTCTCTACAAGGTTATCAGAGCCGCAAACGCTGACGAGCTCGGCAAGAATATTGTCGTGCAGGGCGGCACTTTCCTTAACGATGCAGTTTTGCGTGCTTTCGAGCAGGAAATTGGCAGAGATGTAGTGCGCCCTGATATTTCAGGCCTTATGGGTGCTTACGGCGCGGCACTTACAGCCGTTGCAAAGGCACCCGAAAAGAGCACAATTATCGGCAGCGATGAGCTTGCAGGTTTTGAGCATACGGTCAAGGCTGTAATGTGCGGC
>JAZNDY010000362.1:0-8125 GCA_045588295.1 Acutalibacteraceae bacterium | reverse complement strand
ATCAATGCATTCGTCAACCTCAAATTCACCTTTAAGAAGTACGGGCGAGCCGTCAAACGCATCAATGCCGTTTTTGAACTCTACCTTTGAAATATCGTCAAAGGGAAGAGTATAATTCTGCCAATGGTAAACAAAGTTGTTTCCGAAGCCTATGCCCTCTGTGATGCCCTTGCAGTCACGCAGACGTGCACCGTAATTGACTCTGCCCATATTTTCAACAAGCACGGCAAGCTCTGCACCCTCTTTGGGGATTGCAACTTTGCACTGCGGCTTGCTGTCGTTTCTGTACTGAATGCCGACAAACTTGCCGTCAAGATAGATATAGCCTCTGTCGTGAACTTCCTGAAGTCTGACATCCTGCTCATCTCTGGGACCTCTGATCTGTGCCTTATAAAGCACATAGCCGTAGCCCTGACCAAGCTTTTCCATTGTTTTAGGCATAACACTTTCAACGGGTGTGCTCAACGCATCAAGCACGTCAAAAAGCTTTGCCGACTGTGTGAGCTTGATTTCGCCGTAACTCATTCTTTTAACGGGTGCAGGCAATTCAACGTCAGGTATGGAAGCATATTTTGCAATAACGTCTCTGATTTTGAAATATTTTTCCGTGAGGTCACCGTATTCGTTAACGGGCGCATCGTCATCATAGCTCGAAACGGTCGGCTCATAAAAATCATAGCAGTTTGCACCGTTCATATAGCCAAAATTCGTGCCGCCGTGGAACATATAAGCCGAAACACTGCCGCCAAGCTCCAGAATTTCATCCAGTGCCTTTGCCGCATCCTCGGGGTCACGGCTGTGATGCTCTTCAGTCCAGTGGTCAAACCAACCGTTCCAGAATTCGGTGCACATAATCGGTCCGTCGGGCTGATATTCTCTCAGGCGTTCAAACTGCTCTTTTGCCCTTGAGCCGAAGTTTGCGGTTTTATGAATTTCAGGCACGGTGCCGCCTGTGAGCATCTGATATTCCGCACCGTCAGAGGTGAAGAGGGGAACGTTGATTCCCCTGTCTGCAAGACCCTTTGCAACGTGGCGGATATAAACGCTGTCATCGCCGTAACTGCCGTATTCGTTTTCAACCTGAACAAGGATTACGTTACCGCCCTCGGTAATCTGATGCTTTGCGATTCGGGGAATGAAATCATCAAAGAAACGGTCAACCGCCGCTATATAGTTTTCTTCCATACAGCGCAGCTGAAGCGCGTCGTTTTTAAGAAGCCACCAGGGCAGACCGCCAAAATCCCACTCCGAGCAAATATACGGGCCGGGTCTGACTATGGCATAAAGACCGAGCTCCTGTGCGATATCAAGAAATTTCTCGATATCGAGCATATCGGAATAATCAAAAGCGCCCTCCTGCATTTCGTGCAGATTCCAGGCAACGTAAGTTTCAACGGTGTTGAAGCCGCAAGCTTTAAGTTTGATGAGCCTGTCACGCCAGTATTCGGCAGGCACTCTGAAATAATGAATTGCTCCGGCAAGCACTCTGAAAGGCTCACCGTTAAGATAAAAACCGTCTTTTTCAATGGTAAAATTTTTCATTTTCGCACCTCTTGATTTTTTCCCTTTAATCGGGCAATTCTTCTCTTTCATATGGGAATTCGCTGAAAACCTCAAACTTTTTTGCTCGCATCCAAAGTGAGGGATTAACTTTGACCGTGAATCCGCAACCGTTGGGGGTAAGCCATTCGTGCATCGGGTATTCGGGAATACCGTAAGCGGCAAGGATGGTCATAATAACACCGCCGTGGGTAACGATAGCCGCGGACGTTGTGCCCGTTTTCATCAGACCCTCTGCAACTTTTTCAAACGTTTCGCAAACTCGCTTTGAAAAAGCCTCGTTGCTTTCGCCGTAAGGGGGCGCAACCCCCTGCTCACCGGCAAGCCATCGGGGAAAAACGGGATTTTTTTCAAGCTCTTCAGCGGTTTTGTTTTCAAACTCGCCAAAGTTATATTCGATAAAGCCGTCAATTATGATTGGCTTATTGTCAGGATAAAGAATCTCCGCAGTTTTAAGACAACGCTTGAGCGGACTTGTGAAAACCGCATCAACAGGCGGAAAAACCAGCGCTTCTTTCATGCCGAGAAGCTGGCCACAGCCCTCAGTGCTGATTTCAACATCGGTATGGCCAATATATCTTCCCTCAAGATTTTCATCTGTGAGGGCATTTCTGATAAAGTGAATTGTGTAGGACTTCATTTTTCCTCCAAAAATCTGTGTGATTTTTTGTTTGAATTGCGCATATACAAAATGTATAAAATGTTTTAGAATAAAATATATACAAACTGTTTTAATCAAGGAGTTGCGTATGGACAGAAATTTTCCGATTATCCTTTGTGAACTGCGTAAAGAAAAAGGCTTAAGCCAAAAAGAAGCCGCCGCACAGCTTGGCGTTTCTCAGGCTCTGCTTTCACATTACGAAAAAGGCATCAGAGAATGCGGACACAGCTTTCTTATAAAAGTTGCCGATTTTTACGGCGTAACGTGCGATTACCTGCTGGGCAGAACAAACGCGAGAGACAACGTTGCAAACGAACTTGAACTGCTCACGGAGCAGAAGCACATACCGCTCAATCCGTCAAGCGAAACTTTCATCAAAGCAGGCGTTATGCTTGCAGATATGATGCGCAAAAACAACTCAATTGACGGTGTTAAGTTTGATAAGCTGATGGCAGTTGCGCTTTATAAAATTATTCTTGTTCAGGCGGCAGCCGGTAACCTGCCTAAAAACTGGGCAGGCAGAGCCTATGCTGACGGCAAGGTGTGCTGCTCAACAACCTACCTTGCAATTGCCGAATTTGCCGCATACAGCGCACTGCGTCCAAAAAAGAACAAGAATCCCCTGCCGGATTCTCCCATACCGGAAGCAATAAAAGCGCTTGTTGAAACGGCTGAAGATTTCATTGTTGACGATTGCACGTCCAAAACACCGCCGTTGCCTGCAAAGTTTATGCGCTGAAATTTCAAAAGAAAATATATTAAGGGTTTGCAAAGGCAACAGCCGATGCAAGCCCTTAATTTTTAAATTTTATTCGCCAAGAAGCTCTTCATAAAGGCCAATATATTCTTTTGCCGATTTGCTCCAGCTGTTATCGCACTTAAGCGCTCTCTTGACAAGCTTATCCCAATGCTTTTTATCACCGTAAGCGGCAAGTGCTCTTCTGATGGCATCAAGCATATCATAGGCATCGTAGCTCTTGAAAGTGAAACCGTTGCCCTTGCCGTCACCGCTGTCTGTGATGGTATCCTTAAGACCGCCGGTTTCTCTGACAATGGGGATTGAACCGTAACGCAGAGCAACCATCTGCGAAAGTCCGCACGGTTCACTCTTTGAAGGCATCAGGAACAAATCGCTGCCTGCATAGATTTTTCTTGCCATATCAGGCACAAAGCCAAGGCGCAGACCAACCTTTTCGGGGTAGGTTGCAGCAAGTTCTTTAAAGAATGATTCATATTCCCAGTCACCTGAACCGAGAACGGCAAGCTGAACGTCTGTTGTGTCAAGCACCTCACGCATAACACGCTTAATAAGATCCAGACCCTTGTGAGAAACAAGCCTTGTAACAATGCCGATAACGGGTGCATCAGCTTTGACAGGCAGACCGAGAAGCTCCTGAAGAGCAGCTTTGTTCTTTGCCTTGTCATCAGGATTCTTTGCAGAATAGTTGGCAAAAATATCCTTGTCTGTTTCGGGGTCATAGTTCTTTGTGTCTATTCCGTTAAGAATGCCACTGAGTTTGAAGCTTCTCTCTTTGAGAATGGGGTCAAGACCGTGGCTGAACCAAGGGTCAAGAATTTCAACCGCGTATGTGTTGCTGACGGTGGTGACCTTGTTTGCACACTCAATTGCGCCCTTCATCAGGTTGATGCAATCGCCGAATTCAACGAGTGAAACGTTTTCTTCTGCGATGCCGAAAACATCGCCGAGAATATCCCTGCCGTATTTGCCCTGGTACTGAATGTTATGGATTGTTGAAATTGTTTTGATGCCCGTGTAACCCTCCCTTGAGCCATAGAGGGTTGAGTAATAAACAGGCACAAGTGCCGTCTGCCAGTCATTGCAGTGGATTATATCGGGTTTGAAGCCTATATGGGGCAGAATTTCAAGAACCGCTCTTGAGAAGAAAGCAAATCTTTCTGCATCGTCATAATGGCCGTAAAGGCTGCTGCGCTTGAAATAATATTCGTTATCAATAAGATAATAGGTAACGCCGCCTGCCTTGGCTTCAAAAACGCCGCAATACTGCCTGCGCCATGAAACAGGCACCATAATGTTGGTGATAAATTTCATTGTTGCACGCAGTTCTTCTTTGATTGTGCCGTAAAGAGGCATAACCACTCTGCAGTCAACCCTGCGCCTTTTGAGCGCCTGAGGCAAAGAACCGGCAACGTCTGCAAGGCCGCCGCTTGCCGCAAACGGCAAAGCTTCACTGGCTGCATATAATACTTTCATATCCTCACTACCTTTCTTTACGTTATCTTTATTCTATAATTACTGTTGTGTAATATTTGCCGCCTGACCTAAAAACACCTACACCGATTTCAGTTGCGGAATCGCTGTGGATTTTGCCGCTCATTGCCCTTGCGATATCGGAATAAAGCTGAACTCCTCCGTAGGTTGTGACAAAGGTCATTCCCCTGCCGCTTACCCTGTCCTCAAAGCCCTTCATCGCGCTGAAGGAACTGTCAGACCTTGCAACACCGTTAAGCTCAACTGCAAGGGGTGCTCTGCCGCCGACGCTGCTTCTGTCACTGTTAATCTGGTCGATAATGTCACTTGCAAGCGCATCGTCCCTGACAGGCGCAAAACCGCCGTTATTATCTTCCGCCCATCTGTCTGTGGTGGGTGCAGAAGTAACCTCAACCGCAACAGCGCCTGTAACAGGCAGACCGTTTTCGTCAGTAACGGGTACGCCGGATTCATCGGTCACCACCTCAAAACGGGTTTCGGTTTCGGGAGGGGGAGCAGTTGTGACAGAGTTTTTATCAACAGTCACCTTAACAACCTCCGTAACAGGCTTGCCGTCTTCACCGTAAACAGGGTTGCCGTCTTCGTTTGTTACGTAAACAAAGCTGTCCTGCTCAACAAAGGGGCTCTCTGTTGTTGAAGGTCTTGTTGTGGGCTTATAAGTGTGGTCGGATGATACGCCGGGCACAAGATATTCCTGATAAACCGTATAGAAGGTCACGTCACCAAACTCGTTGGTAGCGCTTTCAACCTCTATTCTTGTTTCCCAATGATACGGTTTTGTTGTTGCGTCCTCTCTGTCTTTGTTTGTGGTTACAAGAAAAACAATCAGCACCATAACAAGCGCAGACAAAACAGCAATGCCCGTGTAGATGTTTTTATTAGACATAGTTATGAATTCACTCTTTCTTCGTGGATCAGATAACGATACCCTTGCCTATATAAACAGGGTAGTTTGAAGCACCGCAAAGCTTCTTATTGGGTTTAACAACAACCGACTTGTCTGCAATAACGCATTCAAGAGATGCGTTTTCGCCGATATAGCCGCTTTGCATGATGATGCAGTTTTTAAGCTTGGCACCCTTTGCAACGGTAACGCCTCTGAAAAGAATGCAGTTTTCAACTTCGCCGTCAATCTTGCAACCGTCAGCAATAAGCGAATTTTTAACCTTTGCATTAATGCCGTAAACCGCAGGGAACTGATCTCTGCTCTTGGTGTAAACAGGGCTTGCAAAAAGAGCCTTTCTGTTTTCGGGGTTAAGAATCTCCATGCTTACCTCGTAATAACTGAGAAGCGACTGCAGAGTTCTGACAAAGCCGTTAACCTCATAGCCGTAAATACCGAGATAATCAAGGTTATTCATTACGATTGTTTCAAAGTCATCAACTCTTGCGCTGTGAGCCTCATGAAGAAGGCGTTCAAGCAGAGTTCTGCCGATGACCATAATCTTAAGCGAATAGTTGACGTTGCTGCTGTAGCAATCAACGTATCTGTCAGAGGTGATTCTGCCGTTTTCATCCATAACCAACTCGGTTGATGAATCAACTGCAGGCGGAATACCGTTTGCGTAAGCAATGGTGATATCTGCATTCTTTGCGACGTGAGCTTTGAGAAGCTTATCATAATCGATATTGCAGATAACGTTACAGTCTGCAAGGATAACGTAATCCTTGTTTGAGCTGCTGATATAGCCGATTGAACCGTAAAGCGAATCCGCCTTGCCCTTGAACATACCTGTTTCAGGTGTGTTGAACGGGGGCAGAATCGTCATACCGCCTCTTTTTCTTGAAAGTTCCCAGGGTTTGCCGTTGCCCACGTGATCCATAAGCGAGCGATAGTTGCTCTTTGTGATAACGCCAACCTGCGAAATGCCTGCATTAACCATATGCGAAAGTTGAAAATCTATAAGACGGTATCTGCCTGCAAAGGGAACCGAGCCCATTGTTCTTAAAGCAGTAAGCTGAGGCAGCACCTCATCATATGAGTTTGAAAAAATGATACCGAGAACGTTTTTTGCGGACATTATTCAACACCTCCCATATCTTCATCAACCATTGTTTTGGGTTCAACAGTTGCGCCCTTACCGATTGTTACGCCGTTGCCGATAACTGCAACGCCCCAATCGTTGATATCAGCCATGCTTTCAGGGCTCTTGCCAACCACTGCGCCCTCTTCAATAACTGCATTTTCGGCAACTATTGAATACTGAACAACAGCACCTTTTTTGATGACCGTGCCTGGCATAACAATGGAATATTTAACCTCTGCCCCTTCTTCAACGGTAACGTTTGCAAAAAGAACGGAGAAATCAAGGCTGCCTTCAATGTCACAGCCCTCTGTTATCATTGAGGATTCAATGCTTGCGTTTGCACCTATGTAATGAGGCGGAGCGGCAGGTGACCTTGAATAAATCTTCCAGCCGTCATCATCAAGGTTAAGGTCAACCTTGGGATTAAGAAGGTCAAGGTTAGCATCCCAAAGGCTGTTTATTGTACCAACGTCTTTCCAATAGCCGTCAAACTGATAAGCAAACATTCTCTCGCCGTTTGCGTGCATTGCGGGAATAAGGTCGTGACCGAAATCGTTGCTTGAGCCTTCCTTTGCCTCGTCTTCGATAAGGTACTTACGGAGCTTTTTCCAATTGAAAACGTAAACGCCCATGGAAGCCTTGTTGCTTCTGGGGTTCTTGGGTTTTTCTTCAAATTCGCTGATTGAGCCGTCGTCATTGACAATCATCAGGCCGAAACGGCTTGCTTCGTCCCACGGAACTTCAAGCATTGCAATTGTGCAATCTGCATTCTTTTCTTTGTGGTAATCAATCATCTTTGAATAATCCATCTTGTAGATATGGTCGCCTGAAAGGATAAGAACGTATTCAGGGTCATATCTTTCAATGAAGTTGATGTTCTGGTAAATTGCGTTTGCAGTGCCCTTATACCATTCAGTTCCTTTTATCTGCTGATAGGGTGAAAGAACGTGAACACCGCCGCTTTCTCTGTCAAGGTCCCAAGGCTCACCATTGCCGATATAATCGTTAAGCTCAAGGGGTTGATACTGTGTAAGAACGCCAACAGTGTAAATACCGGAATTAACACAGTTTGAAAGAGGAAAATCAATGATGCGGTACTTACCGCCGTAGGGAACGGCAGGTTTTGCAATTTGCTTTGTAAGAATGCCCAGGCGGCTGCCCTGACCGCCCGCAAGAAGCATAGCTATGCATTCGGGTTTCTTTGCCATAGGGGGTTCCTCCTTTTATTTTTGGGAATCTTTTTTCCTTGATGTGTTTTTTATATACATACAGCTGAGACCTTCAATATCGACCTCAATGCTGTAACCGTATCCGTGCATGGGGATTTTTTTTGCTTTGACTGAGCCTGAAGTGCTCTCGTTTCTGCCGCCGAACTCGGGTGATGACGAGCTGAAAACAACCCTGTAAGTGCCCTCTTTGGGAACACCTATGCGGTATTTCTGCCTTGTGACACCCGTGAAGTTGCAAACGGCGATAATCTCGTTGCCGCTTTTATCCCTTCGCAGATATGACAAAACGGAATTGTCGCCGTCATGGCCGACTATCCAGTCAAAGCCCTCGTTTTCGTAATCCGCCTCCCAGAAGGGCGCGTTTGCGGCATAAAATTTGTTGAGCTGAGAAACGTAA
>JAZNDY010000361.1:0-2223 GCA_045588295.1 Acutalibacteraceae bacterium | reverse complement strand
CAATCATCTTCCCCAGAATTGATCTTGAAAAAGAACTTGCAGAGCTTGAAGCTGCAAAGGCGGTTGCAGAGCCTGTTAATCCTCTTAAGGAAGAAATTGAAGGCGTTGCAAAAATCGGCATCGACGATTTTGCCAAGGTTGACCTTCGCGTTGCAAAGATTGTTGAATGCGAACCTGTTAAAAAGGCAAAGAAGCTTCTTAAGCTTTCTCTTGATGACGGCACAGGCACACCCAGAACAGTTGCATCGGGCATTGCAAAATGGTATAAGCCCGAAGATCTTATAGGTAAGAGTGTTATCGTTGTTTCTAACCTCAAACCTGCCGTTCTCTGCGGCGTTGAAAGCTGCGGTATGATTCTTGCCGCTGACTGTGGTGAAGATGACGTTAAGGTTATCTTTGTTGACGGCGTGCCTGCAGGAAGCAAGGTCAGATAAATTATGAATAATATCTTTGACAGTCATGCTCACTATGACAGTGAAGCTTTTAATGATGACCGCAAAGAGCTGCTTAACGCCCTGCAGAGTCAGGGCGTTTGCGGCATAATCAATTGCGGCAGTGATATGGCGTCTTCACTTGCAAGCCTTGAGCTTGCAGATGAATTTGATTTTATCTATGCTGCTTGCGGTGTTCATCCCCATGAAGCAGAAAGTTGTAAGCAGGGTTATCTGCCCGTGCTCAAAAAGCTCTGCAGTGAAGAAAAATGTGTTGCAGTCGGTGAAATCGGTCTTGATTATCATTATGACTTCTCACCCCGTGATATTCAGAAAACGGTTTTTGAACAGCAATTAGTGCTTGCTAAAGAGCTCGATTTACCTGTTATAATTCACGACAGAGATGCCCACGAAGATACTCTTGAGCTTCTTAAACGTTATAAACCCAAGGGCGTTGTGCATTGTTTCTCAGGTTCTGTTGAAATGGCAAAAGAAATCGTAAAGCTCGGTATGTATATCGGTCTCGGCGGTGCGGTAACTTTCAAAAATGCGCGCAAACCGCTTGAGGTTGCGGCTTACGTGCCCGATGAAAAGCTTCTGATTGAAACCGATTGCCCTTATATGACCCCTGTACCGCACAGAGGCAAAAGATGCGATTCATCTTATATCCCGTTCACTGCACAGGTGCTTGCAGATGTAAGAAATTCAACTCCCGAAGCTGTTCTTGAGCTGACCCGCAAAAACGCAAATATACTTTTCGAATTGGAGCTTTGATATGTTTTTTCACGAAAAAACTTATGATATTGACGAATTAATGCGTCATAATATGCATATCCATACCGTTTTTTCGGGATGTGCCAAAAGAGAAATGACGGTTACTGATATCGTTAAAACTGCTGATGAATGCGGTCTTAATATCATTGCGCTCACAGACCATAATTATTTTGACCGCAAAAATGCCGTTGCCGCTCAAAGACTTGAGATTCTCAAAGAGCTTGAAACGGTTGAACATAAGGTCAAGGTTTATGTCGGTGCGGAGCTTTCCGCTTACGGCATAAATAAATTTGCCGATGATATCGAATGCGATAATTCACTTGATTTCCGTCTTTACACAACCAATCATTTTCACGTTGATTATTGGGAACATCCCGAGGTTATAACCCCCAGAGCCTATGCTGAACAAATGCTTGCCGTTATGAATGCTGTTGTTGACAGCGGCAGAGCGGATTGTTTTGCGCATCCCTTTATGGCAGGATATATCCATGCTTTTGAGGACCGCCATGACGTTACAAGGGCATTCACGGATAACGAGATAGGGGATATAATGGAAAAAGCTAATAAAGCTGAAATTGCCTGGGAACTCAATACTCCTGCAGTTCTTGGCGACCCTGAGTTTTATCACAGATATTTTCAAATCGGCAAAGAGGTGGGTGTTGTTTTCAATATCGGAACAGATGCTCATCTGCTCAGCAGAATTGACCCGAAACAGTATGCTGCACAGTATAAAGAAATTCTCTATTAAGAGGTGTTTTGAATGTATTTTGATTTTGTTGAAAAAGTTAATTATGAAGGTGCAAAGAGCACAAATCCTTTTGCCTTTAAATTTTATAACCCCGAAAGAATCGTTATGGGCAAGCCTATGAAGGAGCATCTTCCTTTTGCAATGGCTTGGTGGCATAACCTTGGTGCCGCAGGCACGGATATGTTTGGCAGAGACACAGCTGACAAGTCATTCGGTGCTGTAAAAGCAACAATGGCTCACGCAAAAGCAAAGGTTGATGCAGGCTTTGAA
>JAZNDY010000360.1:0-2752 GCA_045588295.1 Acutalibacteraceae bacterium | reverse complement strand
CATATGAGCTTTTCAACACCTTTATGGATAACTGGATAACGGAAAAAGACCTTGATGATATCAAGGCAATGGGCTTTAACTGCGTCCGTGTTCCGTTCTGGTTCCGCAATTTTTATTATGACGATAACGGCAGAAAAATCCTTGACGAAAACGGCAATTGGGATTTAAACCGCCTTGAGTGGGTGGTTAAAGAATGCTCAGAGCGCAGAATTTACGTTGTGCTTGATATGCACGGCGCCGTCGGCTATCAGAGCGATGCTTCTCACAGCGGCAAAAAAGGTTCCTGTGCTCTTTATGATGACACTCAGCAGGGCGAAAGATACCGCGAGCTGACCGATGAGCTCTGGCGTGAAATTGCAACCCGTTTTAACGGCAACCCTGCTGTTGCAATGTATGACCTTCTTAACGAGCCTATGTGCGAAGTGCCTGCAGGCGAAATGAAGAGAAGAAAAAACAACACCTTCATTTATTCGCGCCTTTATAACACCGTCAGGGCGGTTGATGCAGACCACATAATAACAATGGAGTGCATCTGGTCGGCTTTTGCTCTCCCAAATCCTGTTTTCAAAGGTTGGAAGAACGTTGTTTATCAGGTTCATCTTTATGATACCTCAAGCGCTTCGTTTAACTTTATGGCTTTGCTTCCGCGCATAATGTTTATGAATATACCTATGATGATGGGCGAATTCTTCCCTCACGGCACAGCAACCTGGGATAACGCCTTCAACACGCTTGATGCTCTGGGCTACAGCTGGTTCTTGTGGACTTATAAAGCAACGGGTCACGGTATGTGGGAGAGCGATTGGTGCCTCCGAGGCAGTAAAGACGGCTTTGAAAGAGCAAAAATCGAAACAGACAGCTGTGAAGAAATCGAACGCAAGTGGGGCGAATGCCTCCGCACGGAAAACGGATTCCAAGACAGCGGACATTATGAACGCAACGTAAAAGAACACCTTTGATATTTGATTTTTTTCTCAACGGAAGAAAGGAGAAAAAGTATGGAAAAGATTATAACCGTCAGCCGTGAATTCGGCAGCGGCGGCAGAACAATCGGCAAGCGCCTTGCCGAAGAATTAGGCGTTCCTTGCTATGACAGCGAGATTCTTGAAAAGGTTGCCGCTGAAAGCGGTTTTGCACAGGAATATATTCAGGAAAAGGGCGAACACACTCACCCGAGCCTCCTGATGAACCTTTTCACAAACAGAACGCTTTACACAGGGCCGACAAATGAAGATAAAATCTGGATTATCCAGTGCAGAATTATCAAAGACCTTGCCGAAAAAGGCCCCTGCGTTATCGTTGGCAGATGCGCAGACTATATTCTGCGTGACAGGGACGACGTGATGAACGTTTTTATCCGCGGTGATATTGAGGCGAGAGCAAAAAGAATTGTTGAGGTCTACGGCGAAAAGGACGATACACCTTTAAAACGTATCCGTGATAAGGATAAGCGCAGAGCCGCTTATTACAGCCATTATACCGATATGACCTGGGGCGCAAGCAGCAACTATCACATCTGCCTTGACAGCTCGTTTATCGGCATTGATGAATGTGTTAAAATCCTTAAAGACGTTGCTTTGAATTCAAAATAAAAACAAGGGGCTGTCAAAAGACAGTCCTTTATTAACAGGAGAACAGCAAATGAAGTATACTCTTATAACGTTTGTCAGAAAGGCTTTTGCAGCAATTCTTTCGGCTTTTACGGCGTTGTTCGGCTCGCTTTTTCCCTCACCCGGTCAGCCTGCCGTAACACCCGATGCAAACACCGTTACGGCATATGACGTTGCGGCGGCTGATTACAGCCTTGATATCGATGCAGGCAACGAACTTTATGATATCAGCGATTTGCTTTTCGGCATTTTCTTTGAAGATATCAACTTTGCGGCAGACGGCGGACTTTATGCAGAAAAAATTGTTAACCGTTCGTTTGAATTCACGCAGATTGCAAGCGGCGATGAGCTTCACGGCTGGAGCGCTGTCAACGGAGCGGAGCTTGCCGTTGCCAAAAATGCAGCTGATAAGCTTAACGAAAACAACCCCAATTACCTTGTTGTGAAAAACACGGGAACTGTTTTTGCAGGCGCGCAGAATCGCGGATTCCTTGACGGTATTGCCGTTGAGGCAGGGGAGGAATATAACATTTCTTTCTATGCGAAGGGTCTTGAAAACTATAACGGCAAGGTTTACGTTAAGATTCTTTGCGGTGATGCGGTGCTGGGTCAGGGTGAGGTTGCTTCAATTTCAGGCGAATGGCAGAAATACGAGCTTGCCGTTGAAGCTTCGCAGACTGCGCACAGCGGTGTGACGCTTGCCGTGCTTATCGATAGCGGCTCAGCGGCGTTTGATATGGTTTCAATGTTTCCTGAAAACACCTTTAAAAACCGCAAAAACGGTATGCGCAAAGACCTTGGCAAAATGCTTGAAGCGCTTGAACCGAAGTTTCTGCGTTTTCCGGGCGGCTGTATAATTGAGGGTTATGACTCTGAAACAGCCTATAACTGGAAAGATTCAATCGGTGTTGGCAGAAACGGCGAGCCTCTTGAATTCGGCGGAACTTACGGCGATGTTGCCGCAAGAAAACAGGGCACAAATCTTTGGACAAATCTTTCAATGACGGAAGACCCGTATCCGAGCTTTATGAGCTACGGACTCGGCTTCTTTGAATATTTTCAGCTTGCCGAGGATATAGGTGCAATTGGTGTTCCTGTACTCAACTGCGGACTTTTCTGCCAGATGCGCGGCAGAGGCCCTG
>JAZNDY010000359.1:0-5745 GCA_045588295.1 Acutalibacteraceae bacterium | reverse complement strand
TCAGATAACCTTTGCTCCGTGGTCAACGGGTTTTGTGATAAAAACATCTTTGAAGATTTTTTTAAGCTCCCGTGCGCAGGATTCTGCTTTTTCTTCATCGTCAAAGATGCCGAAAACGGTAGGTCCGCTGCCGCTCATCTGATAAAGCAGAGAGCCATTCCGGCGCATAACCTCTTTGATGTTGAGTCTTTCAACAACCTCAATAACTTGCTCAAAAACGTTGCTTGCGTGTTTGCATATGCCGTCAAAATCACCTTTTGAACAAGCATCCAGCATGCTGAGGTTATCGGGATGATAAATATAAGTGCTGTCAGCCGCGGCAAAAGCCTGTGCGGTTGAAACGCCTTTTTCAGGTTTTGCAATAACAATAAAGCAATCTCTCAGCGGCTTCACTCTTGAAAGCACCTCGCCTCTGTTTTGAGCAATGCAGGTGCCGCCTTTGATGCAAAAAGGCACGTCACTGCCGACTGTAAGGCCGATTTCACACATTGTTTGCTTTGAAAGTTTTGTGCCGTAAAGCTCATCAAGGCCGACTATAACAGCTGCCGCATCTGCGCTGCCGCCTGCAAGACCTGCTTCAAACGGTATTTTTTTTGTAACTGTGATAACGGCGTTTGGCTCAATGCCCGTGGCTTTGAAGAATGCCGCCGCCGCTTTGTAAGCAATGTTTCTTTCGTCCTGCGGCAAACGGGTGTCAGAGCAGGTGAGCGCTATTCCGCCTTCACCTTTATCAACTGTTATTTCATCACAAAGGTCAACTGACTGCATAACCATAAAAAGGCTGTGAAAGCCGTTTTCAAGTCTGCCGAGGATATCGAGGAAAAGGTTGATTTTTGCGGGTGCGATAACGTTAATCATTTTGCTGCTCCCTTTCTTTATTCAATAGGAATAAGCGTGGGTGTTCTGTTCTGGTAAACTGCAATTGAATCAAAACCGCAACGCAGAGCCAACTCATAACCCTGCTCAATACCGGCTCCAAGATGCTCTGCAAAATGTGCGTCTGAGCCGATGGTCAGCAGGTTGCCGCCAAGCTCTTTGTAACGGCGCAGAATGGTTTCGTTGGGGGATGTTTCGCCGATAGGCTGGCGCAGACCTGCGGTGTTGAGCTCAAGCGCTTTATCGTTTTTGATAAGCGTAACAAGAATTTCGTCAATGATTTCTGTGTATTTACTCATATCAACGGGTTTTTTATATTTGCCGACTATATAGCGCAGGGGATAGGTGAGGTGAGCAAGGGTGTCAAATCCGCCCCACTGTGCAAGCTTGAGCTCCCACTCAAAGTATTCCCTGAGCAAAGCGTTGTAATCAATGCTTTCGTCATCAAGGTCCATATAATAAAAATCTTCTTTGTCAGGCAGGTTGTGAATGGCGCCGATAACAAAATCGTATTTCATTGTGGAAGTCAGTTTTTCTGAAAGCTCTTTGGTATATACTGCCTGTCCGAGCTCGGCACCAACGCAAACAATCAGCTTGCCCTCAAAAGCAGACCTGGCTTTTGAAACCTCAAAAAAGGAGTGGATTGCCGTTTTATCAAAATCACCTTTATAGAATGCGTCCATTTCAAGGTGGTCGGTAAAAGCAACGGCACGCAGACCTTTCATATAAGCAGTTTCGCAAAGAAACATTGTTGAATGGTTGCCGTCAAATGAGTTGTCAGTGTGAGTGTGAAGGTCAACTATATTTTTGAATGCCATAGGGAAGTCTCCTCTGAATCATATATGTCTTATTTTACCACATATTTTTCAAATAAAAAAGTGCAAATTAAAAAATTCTTGAGTTATTTTTTTAAATATGCTAAAATATAAAGAAATTATGATTGAATGACGGGGTCAGGTATGAAAGTTGTTGTTACAGGTGCTGCCGGTCAGCTTGGATATGACGTTATGCAAAGGCTTAAAGAGTGCGGCATTGTTGCCGTGGGTATGGATTTGCCGCAGGTTGATATAACAGATAAAGCTGCTGTTGAAGCTTTTATTCTTAACGAAAGGCCTGACGGTGTTATTCATTGCGCAGCATACACTGCCGTTGACAATGCCGAAACAGAAAAAGAGATTTGCTCTGCCGTTAATGAAACAGGCACCCGTAACGTTGCCGCAGCCTGCGAAAAATGCGGCAGTAAGCTTATTTACATCAGCACTGATTACGTTTTCAGCGGCAAGGGTGAAAATGCGTTTGAGGTTGATTCCCCAAAAGCGCCCTGCAACCATTACGGTGCATCAAAGCTTGCAGGCGAAGAAGCTGCGCTTGAAATCTGCGGCAAATGCTTTGTTGTCAGAATTTCATGGGTGTTTGGCATAAACGGCAAAAATTTTGTCAAAACAATGCTTCGCCTTGCAGAAAGCCGTGATGAGCTTACCGTTGTCAATGACCAGGTAGGCTCGCCGACATATACTTATGACCTTGCAATTTTGCTTTGCAATATGATTCAGACAGAAAAATACGGTGTTTACCACGCCACAAACGAAGGCTTTTGCACCTGGGCAGAATTTGCGGCAGAAATTATGAAGCTGGCAGGCAAGAAAACAAAGATTATCCCTGTCACAAGCGCTGAATATAAAACGGTCGCCGTCAGACCGCTTAACTCAAGGATGAGCAAAGAATCACTTGACCAAAACGGTTTTGAAAGGTTGCCTGCCTGGCAGGATGCGCTTGCCGCGTTTCTTGCAGAGCTTAAATGAGTTAACAGTTTTTTACTTTGTAATTATTGCAAACTTTAATGTTTTATATTATAATCAACGGCGTTATCTTTTAACGGAGCGGATATATGAGCGAAGAAAAAAGAAAAGTTGATAATTCAATGCCTCAAAAGCCTCTTGATGAAATCACTGACGGTTTCTATGATTTGAAAGAGGTTTATTCCCGTGCGCCCGAAAAGCTCACACGCAAGGAAGAATTGATTCAGCGTGACAAGAAACGCCGCGAAGCTGAACTGCAGGCTATTTTTGAAGATATTGAGCGCAGATATACAATTCACCTTGAAGAAGCAAAAAACAACGCCGAAGCATCTGCAATTGAAGGCGAGAAAAATAAAAAATCAGTCCTTGATTTTGAGGCTGATACTTCCGTTGTGTCTGAAGAAATAGAAAGAATGGATGCGCTTATCGGCACAGACGGTGTTGCCGAGCTGACTGAGAATGCAGAAGATTCCGAAGAAAAACAGGCTGAATCTAAAGATAAGCCTGCCGCAAAAGAAAAAGCTGAACCTAAAAACCAACCGTTTGATTTGTCGCAGACCAATGCGGCATATGCTTTTATTTACGGTTTGGGCGATACTGTTTCAAAAGCAATCAGAACCGTGCTTTTGCTTCTGTACAGAATAATCAGGTTGCCGTTCAGAATATTCAAACGCCTTTTCGGTAAAAACACGGCAAGAACAAAATTCAGGCTCAAAGAGAGCGCAAGAAGCACGTTGCGTGAGGTTGTGCTCTTCCGCAGAGAAATCAGAACAGCCTTAAAATCCTTAAAAAAATCTTTGCGTAAGCCTTGGAGCATACCGAGCGTTCTGATTCACTATTTTAAAAAGGCAATTTCAAGCCACAAAAAGCTTCTTAAGTCAACGGCAAACGTTGCAATGCCTGCTTTGTCGGTTATAATCCTTGCAATAACTCTTAACTATTGGAGCGGTGTTACTTTTGCACTTGAAGTGGTTTATAATAACAAAAGCATCGGCTATATCAGCAACGAATCCGTTTATGTTGAGGCAAAAGATATAGTTAAAAACAGGCTTTCAACAGGCGACTTTTCAACTGAAACGGAATTTACCGCAGCTCTCTCTGCAAACCTGAATGCAGAATATAAGGTTGCCGTTGTTTCGGTTGAAGAACTTAATGATGCGCAGGTTATTTCTGACAGAATGATAGAAAACTCTGTTGATAACCTTACCAATGCCTGCGGTGTTTATATTGACGGCAAATTTATTTGCGCGGTTAAAAACGAAGCGGATGCCAAAAGCGTTTTCTATGCCATTCTTGAACCCTATGAAGAACAGGCTCTGGCAGAAAACTATGTTGTAGGTTTTGCTCAGAACATTGATTATGTTCAGGGGCTTTACAGAGATGATAAAAGCGTAATGTGGGATGCGGCAACCCTTGCCGAAAAAATTGCAAAACCCAAAGAAGAAGCGGTTATCCACACCGTTGCCGACGGTGATACCCTTGAGTCAATTGCCTCGGAATATGAGCTCGATGAAGCTGATTTGATTGCGCTTAATCCCGACGTTGATTTTGAAAATCTGCTTGTGGGAGACAGCGTTACCGTTAAGCAGGCAAAAGGTCTTATAAACATTAAAAAGACGGTAACAACCACTGAAATCAGAGATGTGAAGTTTGATACCGTCAAGAAAAAAGACTCAACCAAATACAGCGGATACAGAAAGGTTGAGCAGGAGGGCGTAAACGGCTCTGAACGCGTAATCAAAACAATGGTTTATATTGACGGCGAGCACGTTGATACGAAATATGATTATGAAACCATAGTTGAACCCGTTGACGAAATCGTAACTGTAGGCACAAAAACATATTATGACGGTGTTTACGTCGGCTCTCCGTCAGAATCAGGCTTCCTCTGGCCTGCTCCAAGCTGTCATTACGTAAGCTCGCCTTACGGTTGGCGTAACAGCGGCTGGCATAACGGTATTGACCTTATCAAAGCAAGCGGCGGAGCCAACGGCACACCCGTTGTTGCTTCAAGAAGCGGCACCGTTGAGGTTGTTCAGCGAAGCAATTCGGGTTACGGCAATATGGTGCTTATCAACCACGGTGACGGTTATAAAACACGCTATGCTCATATGATAAGCGGCTCAATAACCGTTAAAGTCGGTGATTACGTTGAAGCCGGCAGAACAATCGGCAGAGTCGGTTCAACGGGTAACTCCACAGGTCCTCACCTGCATTTTGAGGTGATTTATAAAGGTGAAACCCAGAACCCTGCAAAATATATCTACGGTTAAACACAAATCGGTCTGCATAATTTTAGATGCAGACCGATTTTTTGTGTATATTGCTGATAAAAAAATGTTGACAAATGATAGTTACGGTGTTATTCTATTAACAAGGTTTTTTACCGATATAAGCAAAGCGATGACGAAGAAAGCTGAGTTGCAGAGTTTTCAGAGAGGCGGCGTTTGGTGCGAGCCGTCAGCAAAGCAGTTCAATGGCTATCCCTTCCGAGCTGAAGCTCCGAAAGCCACAGGGTGAGTAGACAGCTTCCGTTAATGCCGCGTTAAGGCATAGGGCTTGTTGGAGCCTGTTGAGCGGCGCGTTATGCGCAATTTGAGTGGTACCGCGGGTAGATTTTACTCGTCTCAAAGCAGAGTCAATCTGTTTTGGGGCGTTTTTTTATTGCCCCGAAGCAGCAAATCAAAATCATCGTGAAAGGAGAATGAATGATGATAACTTTCGGTCAAGGTTCAGTTGAAAACAAAATCATGGAGGTTGCTCAGCGAATTATTGCGCTTCGTCTTGATATGGGTCTTTCACAGCGTGAAATGGCAGAGAAAATCGGTCTGAGCGAAGAAGAATATTGTTTCTATGAATCGGGCAGCCGTGATTTCAGCTTCACTTTTATTTATAACCTTGCTCAGGTTTGCGGCG
Source organism: Acutalibacteraceae bacterium (assembly GCA_045588295.1). GTDB lineage: Bacteria > Bacillota > Clostridia > Oscillospirales > Acutalibacteraceae > CAG-177. Next base: position 154 of record JAZNDY010000359.1, on the reverse strand, counting down.
TTGAAATTACAGATATAATGGAGGGCAGCAGCCCAAGCCTTACGGAATACACCGTAACAAGAAAAGGCGACGGTATGCCCATAACAAGGCGTGAAGGCTTTGTTTATAACCGCCTTGCACCTTTCTTTAAAAATAAAATTGCAGAGCCTTTCAG
>JAZNDY010000358.1:0-7971 GCA_045588295.1 Acutalibacteraceae bacterium | reverse complement strand
TCTGCCGCAGGAGCATTTTTCTCTCGAAAGGATGCAGATATCTCTTGTGCGGTATCTGAGAAGCGGAAAAGCGTCTTTATCGAGGCTTGTAAATACAAGTTCACCCTTTGAACCCTCGGGAAGAACTTCACCTGTTTCAGGGTCTATGATTTCTGCATAGAAATGGTCCTCATTGATATGCATACCGTGCTGTGCTTCACATTCAAAAGCTACACCGGGGCCGCTGGTTTCAGTAAGACCGTAAATATCATAAGCCTTGATGCCAAGTGACTTTTCGATATCGCGGCGCATTTCTTCGGTCCAGGGTTCCGCTCCGAAGATACCTGCTTTAAGGTCAAGATCTTCGGGTGAAATACCCATTTCTTTAAGAGTTTCGCCGATATAAGCTGCATAAGAAGGTGTGCAGCAGATAATAGTTGCGTGAAGATCCTGCATAAACTGAATCTGGCGTTCAGTGTTACCGGATGACATAGGCAGAGTCAGACAGCCAACCTTATGTGAGCCGCCGTGAAGACCTGAACCGCCTGTGAAAAGCCCGTAACCGTAAGCAACCTGACAAACGTCCTCATCAGTGCCGCCTGCCGCGATGATTGCTCTTGCGCAGCAGTCTTCCCACAAGTCAACGTCGTTCTGTGTGTAGAAGGCAACAACTCTGCGGCCTGTTGTGCCGCTTGTTGAATGAATTCTGACGCAGTTTTTAAGGTCTGTTGCAAGCAGACCGTAGGGATAAGCATCACGAAGGTCTGACTTTGTAAGGAAAGGAAGCTTGTGAAGGTCATCAACAGTCTTGATATCTTCAGGCTTAACACCTTTTTCATCCATAAGGTTGCGGTAATACTCAACGTTTTCATAAACGTGCTTTACCTGCTTAACAAGCTTTTCATTTTGAATGGCTCGCATATCCTCATATGATGCGGTTTCCATTTCCGGATGATAATATTTACTCATTGCTATCTCTTCCTTTCAGTGTCGCAAAGAATCAGGCACCGTAGCCTGAATCAAAAGCCTTGAGATTAAGCTCAAGGAACTTGGGGGGAACGCTCTCTTTAAGAGCCTTTATCCACACTTCCTTATCAAGCTCCATACTTTTTGCCATGGCGCCGATAAGAATAACGTTAACGGCCTTTGAAGTACCCGCTGCTACAGCAAGCGGAAGAGCGTCAATTGCCTGAACGTCTGCCCCTGTGGCTTTGAGTGCTTCAATAACACCGTTGGGATATTCTGCCGCACCCATAACAACAGGCATGGGATCAATCTGCTGTGTGTTAACAATAATTTTGCCGTCAGGCTTAAGATATTCAATCCATCTTGCAGCTTCAAGCTGTTCAAATGCAAGAATGATATCAGCTTCACCCTTTTCAATGATGGGAGAAGCAACTTTTTCGCCCCAACGAACATACGTAACAACAGAACCGCCGCGCTGGCTCATACCGTGAACTTCTGAAACCTTAACGTCATAGCCGCAGTCAAGCAGAGCAGAACCGAGTATACGGCTGGCAAGCAGAGTACCCTGACCACCGACGCCGACTATCATAATTGATTTATTCATCTTTGTTCTCCTCCTTATTCGATTGCGCCAAACTTGCAAAGCTGGCTGCAAACGTTGCAACCGAGGCACTGTGTGAAGTCAATCTGAGCCTTGCCGTCTTTCATACTGATTGCAGGGCAGCCTATCTTCATACACATTTTGCAGGATTTACACTTATCCTTATTGACCTTAAGGGGCGGATTATGTTTAACGGTTTTGAGAAGCGCGCAAGGTCTTCTTGAAATAACAACGGCAGGGCCGTCAGCTTCAAGAGCCTGCTGAATACCGTTCTTTGTTTCTTCAAGGTTATAGGGGTCAACAACAATAACAGTGTTGATGCCAACTGCGTTTGCAAGCTTTTCAAGGCTTACTGCAGCCGCAGGCTCACCCTTGATGTTAAAACCTGTTGTGGGGTTCTGCTGGTGACCTGTCATACCCGTGATTGAGTTATCAAGAATGATAACGACAGAGTCTGTTGCGTTATAAGCAATGTTGATAAGACCTGTTACGCCCGAATGGATAAATGTTGAGTCACCGATAACGGCAACACTCTTCTTTGCGTTTGCGGGGTCAGCAAGGTTTCTGCCGTGAAGGCCTGAAACGGATGCGCCCATGCAAAGAACAGTGTCAATCATACCGAGAGGCTGTGAAGCGCCAAGAGTATAGCAACCGATATCACCGCTAACAGTAACCTTAAGCTGCTTGAGGGCATAGAACAAACCTCTGTGGGGGCAACCTGCGCAAAGCACAGGAGGTCTGGGGACGATATTAACGTCTGTTTTAAGGCAGGTTTTTTCTTCGCCGAGAATAACCTTTGCGATGAGGCTCTGCGAATATTCACCCTGAAGAGTAAATGCCTCTTTGCCGATAACTTCAATACCGTTTTTGCGGCAATGTGTTTCAAGATAATCATCAAGCTCCTCAAGAACGTAAACCTTTTCACATTCAGCGGCAAAGTTCTTTATGAGATCAACGGGCAGCGGATAAACGCAGCCGAGCTTGAGGTATGATGCGTTTTCACCGAGTGCTTCTTTTGCATACTGGTAGCAGATACCCGAAGCGATAACGCCGATTTTTTTGCTGTTATATTCAACAGTGTTAAGACCGTTTTCAACAGCCTCCTTTTCGCAGTATGCAATCTGGTCAAGGATTCTCTGCTCAACAACAACGTGCTTGCCCTTTGCGTTTGCAGGCACCATAACGTATTTCTGCGGATTCTTTGTATATTCCTTAAGACCGTTATCAACTCTGTCAGCAATTTCTGCAGTGCTTCTTGAGTGAGCAACTCTTGTTGTTACTCTCAAAATAACGGGAGTGTCAAATTTCTCTGAAAGCTCATATGCTCTCTTGGCATAATCAAGGCATTCAGCTGAATCTGAAGGCTCAAGCATCATAATCTTGGCGCCCATAGCATAGTGTCTTGAATCCTGTTCATTCTGTGACGAATGCATACCGGGGTCATCGGCAACAAGAATAACCATACCTGCATTAACGCCTGTGTATGATGCTGTGAAAAGCGGGTCTGCAGCAACGTTAAGCCCAACGTGCTTCATTGCGCAGAATGAGCGTGCACCTGCAACGCTTGCGCCGAAAGCAACTTCCATTGCAACCTTTTCGTTGGGAGCCCATTCAGAAAAAATTTCATCATATTTTGCAGCAAACTCCGTAACCTCTGTGCTGGGGGTACCGGGGTAGCTTGATACAACGCGGCAGCCTGCCTCATAAAGACCTCTGGCAACTGCCTCGTTACCTAAAAACAGCTTTTTCAAACCGTAATCCTCCTAACTATAGCAGATATAAAAAAAATACAGATTATTATATAATTTATCCATATAAAATGCAATGGCAAAAAGCAACAAAATATTATTACTTGTTAACTTTCATTTCTACCTGAGTTGCAACCAGGCTGTCACCGCAATACATCTTGCGAAGCTTCGGTTTTTCAATTTTGCCTGTGGGGTTACGGGGTACTTCGGCAAAAATCAGTTTATGAGGACGCTTATAACGGGGAAGGTCGCGGCAGAAATCGTTAATCTCTTCTTCGTCAGCCTTACAATCCTCTTTAAGCTCGATGATTGCTGCTGCAATTTCGCCGAGTCTGGCATCGGGCAGACCGATAACGGCAACATCTTTGATAGCATCGTGCTTGCGGAGGAAATCTTCAATCTGAACAGGATAAAGATTTTCACCGCCGGAAATAATAACGTCTTTCTTACGGTCAACAAGATAGATAAAGCCGTCTTCATCCTCCTGAGCCATATCGCCCGTAAAGAGCCATTCACCGTGGATTGTTTCGTTTGTTGCTTTTTCATCATTGAAATAGCAAAGCATAACACCGGGACCCTTGACAGCCAGCTCGCCAACCTCGCCTCTTTCAACGGTGTCACCGTTTTCATCAATGATTTTGGTTTCCCAACCGTAGCCAGCCTTACCGATAGCGCCGACCTTATGAATGTTTTCAACGCCGAGGTGAACGCAGCCGGGACCTATGGATTCGCTCAATCCGTAGTTGGTATCATACTGATGGTTGGGGAAAATCTTGAGCCATCTTTTGATAAGGCTTGGCGGGACGGGCTGAGCACCGATATGCATAAGGCGCCACTGGACAAGCTTATATTCACTTATATCGATATCGCCTCTTTCAATGGCATCAAGAATATCCTGCGCCCACGGAACAAGAAGCCAAACGATTGAGCAATTTTCCTGTGAAACGGTCTGAATAATTCTGTCAGGCTTTGCGCCTTTAAGAAGAACCGTTTTGCCGCCGACAAGCAGGCTGCCGAACCAGTGCATTTTTGCGCCTGTGTGATAAAGCGGAGGAATGCAAAGGAAAACGTCATCCTTGGTCTGTGAATGGTGATTCTGTTCAACAAGGCAGGAGTGAACAAGAGCCTTGTGAGCGTGAAGAATCGCTTTGGGGAAACCTGTTGTGCCGGACGAAAAATAGATAGCTGCGTGATCGTCGTCACTCAGTTCAATGCAAGGATTCTTTGAAGTGCAGTATGTAACAAGCTGGTTATAGCTTTCTGCAAACGTGGGGCAGTCTGCGCCAAGATAAAGGCGAAGCTTAACCTTGGGGATTCTGTCTGAAATCTGCTCCATACGGCCCGTGAATTCAGGGCCGAAAACTATAACGTCACTCTCTGAAAGCTTAAGGCAATATTTGATTTCTTCTGCTGTGTAACGGTAGTTAAGCGGCACAGCAAGAGCACCTGTCTTAAGAATACCAAAATAGATGGGCAGATATTCAATGCAGTTCATAAGCAGAATCGCAACTCTGTCACCCTTTTTGATACCTCTTGAGAGAAGGAAATTAGCAAAACGGTTTGCCTTTTTGTTAAATTCATCCCAAGTGATTTCACTTCTGCCGTCACCCTTTGAGCCCTGCTCGATAAGGGAATATTCACGCCATGTAACACGGCTTTTTTCCTGAATTTCAGGGTTAATTTCAACAAGGCTCACATCATTCTTAAAGAGCTCTGCGTTTCTTTCAAGAAAACTTGTAATAGGCATTTGCTTCAATCCTTTTCTGTGTTTTGATTTATTTTGGCGTTTAAAGCTTTAAAGCTTTTACGCGCTAAAGTACTTCAAATATAATATACCTTATTTCTGCTTTTGTCAAGAGTAATTTTTAAATATTTTACCATTTTATTCTTTCTTCGCCTCCCCTGTTAAGGCGTTCAAAATTTGAGATATGGCGCAAAAGAATCAGCATTGCACACGAAGCGGCAAAAATACAGTTTTCCGCTCTGTTTGAAGTGCTGATAAAATATGCAAGCAACGGATACAGCGCTGCGCAGATACCTGATGAAAGCGAAACGTATCCGCTTGCCCACAGAATAACACCAAAAAGAATCAGCAATATCGCAGCAGTAACCGGCATAACGCCAAACGCCGCACCCACCGCCGTTGCAACGCCCTTGCCGCCTCTGAAACCATGAAAAACAGGCAAAATATGCCCGAGCTGAGCAAAAAAGCCTGCCGCAAGGATTGCCGCATACGGAACGCCCGTTGTGCCAATAATAATTTTTGCCGCAACAACAGCAAGCAAACCCTTGGCAAAATCAAAGCCGAAAACCGCTAATCCGAATTTTTTGCCAAAAACCCTCACCGCATTTGTTGCGCCGGGGTTCCCGCTGCCCTTGGTTCTGATATCTTCGCGGTAAACAAATTTGGACAGAATAACCGCAGGATTTATGCTGCCCAACAGATAGGAAATTGCTATAACAGCTGTAGTATACATCATAAATAAATCACCTGTCGGTATTATTTCCGTCAAACAGAAAAAAATACGTAAGAAATTTTTTGCCATATTTATACATCATTATACTTGATTTCTAAAAAAAACAGTGGTAAAATATCTTGTAAAAAAATTTTTCCGGGCTGATTCCATCAAAATCGGTCTGGTTTTAAAGGGGACTTTCATAATGGAAAGAAGAACAGGTACAATTTCAAGAGGCATCCGTTGCCCCATTATCCGCCAGGGTGATGACCTTGCTCAGATAGTTTGCAACAGTGTTGTTGAAGCTGCTGAAATTGACGGTTTTGAGCTTCGAGACAAAGACGTTGTTGCAGTAACTGAATCAATCGTAGCCAGAAGCCAAGGCAACTATGCAAGCGTTGACGCAATTGCAAAAGACGTTAAAGCAAAGCTTGGCGGCGAAACAGTCGGCGTTATTTTTCCGATTCTTTCAAGAAACCGTTTTGCAATCTGCCTCAGAGGCATTGCAATGGGCGCAAAAAAGGTTGTTCTTATGCTCAGCTATCCCAGTGACGAAGTAGGCAACCACCTTCTCACCTATGATCAGCTTGACGAAGCAGGTGTTAACCCTTACAGCGACGTGCTTTCTCTTAAAAAATACCGTGAACTCTTTGGCGAAAACAAGCACGAATTCACAGGTGTTGATTACGTTGATTACTATAAAGGCATCATTACTGAAGCCGGTGCAGAAGCAGAAATCATCTTTGCAAACCAGGCAAAGAGCATCCTTGACTATGCAGACTGCATTCTGACTTGCGATATTCACACAAGAGCAAGAACAAAGAGAATCCTCAAAGCAGCAGGCGCAAAGGTTGTTTGCGGTCTTGACGATATTCTTACTTCTTCAGTTGACGGCAGCGGCTATAACGAAAAGTTCGGTCTTCTCGGTTCAAACAAGTCAACAGAAGATTCAATCAAACTCTTCCCCAAAGATTGCACAGATTTTGTTTATAAAACTCAGGAACTTCTTAAGGCCGCAAGCGGCAAGAACATCGAAGTTATGGTTTACGGCGACGGTGCTTTCAAAGATCCTCAGGGTAAAATCTGGGAACTCGCAGACCCCTGCGTTTCACCCGCTTACACAGCAGGTTTGAGCGGCACACCCAACGAGCTTAAGCTCAAATACCTTGCAGATAACGATTTCAAAGATCTCAGCGGCGATGCGCTTAAAGAAGCTATCTCCAAAAAGATTGAAGAAAAAGACGGCAGCAGCCTTGTTGGCAATATGGCCGCTCAGGGCACAACTCCCCGTCAGTTTACAGACCTTATCGGTTCACTCTGTGACCTCACAAGCGGCTCGGGCGACAAAGGCACCCCCGTTGTTCTTGTTCAGGGTTATTTCGATAACTACACAAACTGATTATTTAATGATTAAAAAATAACGGAGGTAAAAATTTATGCAAAGCATTGTTCGTCCCGAATCCATGGCACGCATCACAACCCCCGAGCTTGCAAATGCTTTTATTGATGAGCAGGTTGCTCAGGTAAGAGCTCAGGTTGGCGATAAAAAAGTTCTTCTTGCTCTTTCAGGCGGCGTTGACTCATCAGTTGTTGCTGCTCTCCTTATTAAAGCTATCGGCAAACAGCTTGTTTGCGTTCACGTTAACCACGGCCTTATGCGCAAGGGCGAAAGCGAACAGGTTATTGAAGTTTTCGGCAAAGAGCTTGACGCTAACCTTATTTATATTGATGCAACAGACCGTTACCTTGACCTTCTCAAGGACGTTTCAGACCCCGAAACAAAGAGAAAGATTATCGGCAACGAATTCATCAAAATCTTTGATGAAGAAGCAAAGAAGCTTGAAGGCATTTCTTTCCTTGCTCAAGGCACTATTTATCCAGACATTATTGAAAGCGACGGAGTTAAAGCTCACCACAACGTTGGCGGTCTTCCAGAGGACATGCAATTTGAACTCGTTGAACCCGTTAGACTTTTATATAAAGACGAAGTTAGAGTGGTTGGAAAAGCACTTGGTCTCCCTGCATCTATGGTAGACCGTCAACCATTCCCCGGCCCAGGTCTTGGCGTTCGTTGCCTTGGTGCAATCACTCGCGATAGACTACACGCCCTTCGCGAAGCAGATGCAATTTTACGCGAAGAGTTTGATAATTGCGGTCTTGCAACAAAAGTATGGCAATATTTCATTGCAGTTCCTGATATGAAGAGCGTTGGCGTTAAGGA
>JAZNDY010000357.1:0-2532 GCA_045588295.1 Acutalibacteraceae bacterium | reverse complement strand
AAGTGAATTGCAGATTGTTTCAAGTGTTGTGTCTTTGTCAAACGAAATTCCTTTGAGCTTTTCAACGATTTCCGTTTCGTGAGTGATGTTGTTTTCCGTCTGTTCAATAAATTTTTCAACAATATTTTTTGCGGTTGAATTATCGTCAACAATGCTTTTGATATCCGCAACCGAAAATCCCGCCTTGCGGAGCGTTGCAACGTTATTGAGCCGTTCAACGTCTTTTTCAGAAAAATCAATACTCTTTCTGCCGCTGTAGGATTCTTCAATATCAGGCAGCACAAGACCTTCATCTATATAGAATCTCACAGCTCTGTCGGTCAGTCCTGTTTTCTCAATAACTTCCTTGATTTTCATCTCAACCGACCTCCTTTCGGTGCTATCTTAATATTTCACCTAAGGTAAATGTCAAGTAAAAACAGAAAAATCAAAAAATTTAATCGTCTTCTTCATCATCCTTTATCAATATGTATTCTCTGTTTTTCAGTATTTCAGCGAATTCTTTTTCGTTGCGGATTCTTCTTGTTGTTTCAATTCCTCCGAAGCTTGCCGTTATCCCTTCGTGGGTGTCTGCACCCGAAGTCAGAATCAGCTCGGGGTGAGCCGCCGCAAACTCTTCAGCTTCAAGGTTGTTTTCAGGCGTGTTGTCAGCGTTAAAAACCTCAATGCCGTCAATGAATTCAAGAGGCAAAACCTGCGGCTCGGGAATATACGGCATATCCCTGAAAGGATGCGCCTGAATGCAGACTGCGCCCAGTTCACGCAGCGTTTTGCTCCATAACGCAATGTCTCTTTGCCGAAGCTCGGGGTGCTCATAAAGCATCTGCGGTGTTATACCGTAGCAAAGAATTTCAAGCCCCTTGCCAACGTGCTCCTCCAGACCGAAAATGATATCCAGACCGTATTTTTCGCCGCATTTTTTAAGCTCAAGGTAATCTGCTTCGTATTGCGCCACAAATTCTTCCCACGGCAGTTTTCTGTGAATGCCCGTGTTACCGTTTATAAAATGGTTTGTTATAACGCAGCCGCTGTAACCGTCTTTGTGAAGATGCCACGCAAGCTCTTCACAATGCATCTCCGAGCAGGCACTGCACGGCAGGGTGTGAGAATGAAGCTGATATCTGAATTTTTCCATCCGTGCACCTCCTCCTTGATGATAAGATTATAAAACTGTTTTATCGCTTTTTCAACCCAAAGAACAATATATGTTAATTGTCACTAAAAACATTTGTTAAATTTCGTATATATTTTCTTAAAAACATATGGAAATTTAAAAAATCATATGATATAATCATTGATGGATTATTCTGCCTTTATTGCAGAATAAATCTCCCAACGTAGTTTATAATTATTTATGGAGGTAGATACCCATGTACAAGTATGTTTATTTGTTCTCCGAAGGCGACGCTTCAATGCGTAACACCCTCGGCGGCAAAGGCGCAAACCTTGCAGAAATGACAAAGATCGGTCTCCCCGTTCCCCAGGGCTTCACAATCTCAACTGAAGCTTGCACAAAGTACTATGAGGACGGCAAGAAGATCAACGATGAAATCCAGGCTCAGATTATGGAATACATCGTTAAGATGGAAGAAATCACAGGCAAGAAGTTCGGCGATAAGGAAAACCCCCTTCTCGTTTCCGTTCGTTCAGGTGCTCGCGCATCAATGCCCGGTATGATGGACACAATCCTCAACCTCGGTCTTAATGAAGAAGTTGTTGAAGCTATCTCAGCAAAGAGCGGCAACCCCCGTTGGGCTTGGGACTGCTACAGAAGATTCATTCAGATGTATTCCGACGTTGTTATGGAAGTTGGTAAGAAGTACTTTGAAGAACTCATCGACGAGATGAAGGAAGCAAAGGGCGTTACTCAGGACGTTGACCTCACAGCTGAAGATCTCAAGACTCTTGCAGGCCAGTTCAAGGCTGAATATAAGAACAAGATCGGTTCAGACTTCCCCACAGATCCCAAAGAACAGCTTATGGGCGCTGTTGAAGCTGTTTTCCGTTCATGGGACAACCCCCGTGCAAACGTTTACCGTCGTGACAACGATATTCCCTATTCATGGGGTACAGCTGTTAACGTTCAGATGATGGCTTTCGGTAACATGGGCGATAACTGCGGCACAGGCGTTGCTTTCACACGTGACCCCGCAACAGGCGAAAAGGGTCTTATGGGTGAGTTCCTCACCAACGCACAGGGTGAAGACGTTGTTGCAGGCGTTCGTACTCCCATGCCCATCGCTGAAATGGCTGAAAAGTTCCCCGAAGCTTTCAAGCAGTTCAACGAAGTTTGCGCTATTCTTGAAGACCACTACAGAGATATGCAGGATATGGAATTCACCGTTGAAGACGGTAAACTCTATATGCTCCAGACCCGTAACGGTAAGAGAACCGCTAAGGCTGCTCTCAAGATCGCTTGCGACCCCGTCGCTGAAGGCATGATCGACAAGAAGCAGGCTGTTGCTATGATCGATCCCAGAAACCTTGACACCCTCCTTCATCCTCAGTTCGATGCAAAGGCACTCAAGGCTG
>JAZNDY010000356.1:0-1967 GCA_045588295.1 Acutalibacteraceae bacterium | reverse complement strand
AGTGCAATTGAATAAAACTGCAGTTAAAACATTGTAGACAATCACAACTGCGGCGTGTTTTGATGCTTCTTAAAATAAAAACTTTGTATCTATTGCCAACTGAACGAAAAGGTGGTATAATGTTTGTATAAAATTTGAAAGGGGTTTTCCTAAATGAAAAAAATCCTCGCAATTCTCCTTGCGGGCGCTCTTCTTTTCGGCTTCGCAGCTTGCGGCGATAAGGGCGATGAATCCGCAGTAACAGTTCCTTCAACAACAGACGAATTTGCTGCTTTTGAGCAGGAATTTGAAGATGCAGACAACGAAACAGAAACAAACGGCACACCCGATGCAAACGTTTCTGCAGATGCAAGCGCTGATGCTTCCGCTGAAGCAACAGAAGCTGCAAAGCCCGCACCCGCAACAGCAGCTGAAATTATTGCAGTTTATAACACAGCCATCAATTCAGCATACGATGCAAAAGCCGGCTTCAGCAAAGAACGCTCAACAGACAACGAAAAGATCAACGGCGGCGGCGTTGTGTTCAGCGCAGCAAAGAGCCTTATCTATCAGTTCATGGGCGTTGGCGCAGATAACAAATACACAGAAACAGTTAAGAAGGGCAGCTGGGAAAGCGAAAGCAACATGCACTACCTTCGCAAGAGCACTCTCACAGAGGCTGACATCACAAACGCAACCTGCAAAGAAAGCAACGGCAAATATCTTGTTGTTCTTGACGTTAAGGGTGGTTCAAGCCGTGGTTCAGAAGGCGAAAAATTCACAAACGCTCCCATCGACAAGTGCGGCATCTGCGTAGGTAACGAAGACAAGGGTTATTATGACCACAAGACAGGCGAAGTTATCTATGATGCGCTCGCTGGCACATATGCAGGCGCAGACATTAAGGAAAGCTACAAGAACGCAAAGGTTTCAGCTATCATTGATGCAGAAACAGGCAAAATCATCAACCTCAAGGTTGAATTTGATATCGACGTTAACATCGACATCAAAGTAACATCAGGCACAGCAACAGCAACAACACACATCAACTACAAGAACTTTGATTATTAATCAGCATAAAGCTTAACAGTTAACAAAACAGCGGCAGAGGAGTTATTCCCCTGCCGCTGATTTTCTTTGTGCCTTTGACTATCAGCACACATTTTTCAGTAAATCACAATAAAAACTTTTCAAAATCTTTAGCAAAGCCAGCTTGCCGTGCCTGATATATCCTTTCAAACAACGCCCCGACGGCAGGCTTTTGCTTATTTTTTCATATCCTTTATTGCGTAGCTGTATTTTTTAAAGATATAGCGTTCCTTGCCTTTTGTGAGGTCGCCGTACTCAATGGCATCCGCAGGGCAGTTGCCGATGCAAGCCATACAGTGTGTGCACTGCTCACTCCAGACAGGTTTATTATCCGTCAGCTTAACGTTATTCAAGGGGCAGAGCTTTTCGCACTTGCCGCAGCCAATGCACGCATCGGTTGCGTAAAAATCCTTTGCGGTCAGCTTATATTTGCACCAAACGGGGTTAAAGGGCACGGTAACAAGCGTTTCAAAAAGAAAAACGTGGCGTGCCTTAAGCTTTTTGCCGTCAGCAATGCTTTCGGTTACCTTGCCTATCTGCTCATAGGAATCACGGATTCTTTTTTCGGTTTCTTCTTTATCCAGCATAGGGTAAGAATCGTTTGCAATATAGTTGCGCGGCATTTTGAACTCTGCGTGGCCAAGATAGGTCATCTTTTTGGATTTGACAATTCTTTTTGCAAGAACGCCCGAAACGCCGCAGTAGCCGCCGCTTGTGAAAACAAAATAAGCGTTTTTGTTGCCGCTGAAGGTCTGCTTTTTAAGATATTTGCTCATAAAGCGGGGCATTTCACAAACATAAACGGGTGCGCAGATAACAAACGGCTTTTCGGAATAAAGAGGCTCGCGGCAATCATTCTTAACGCGGTCAAGGATATTTACGCATTCATCATCAAGACG
>JAZNDY010000355.1:0-3647 GCA_045588295.1 Acutalibacteraceae bacterium | reverse complement strand
CACCGGCGGATATTTCACTCAGAAAATTAACGGTGTTTATGATGACCAGGGCGCAAATGCCGTTGCAATCAACGATAACTCAGGGAGAGGTACTGCTGTTATGGTTGCAATTGACGGCATTGGGGTTTGCAACGCTGTTGTAAGAACAATCCGTGCCGAGGCTGAAAGAAAGCTTGCTGAAATGGGCGTTGAAAGCGATATTATTGCAATCAATATCAACAGCACACACTGCCACACAGTTATAGATACTCAGGGCTTCGGTCTTGAACCACTTATCAAAACCGTGTTCCAGAATCTCTTCTCATTCCTTCCTTTTATTGAAAAAACAAGGAGCATTGACCCCGAATTTTATGAGTATATGATTGACGGCGCATCCGATGCAATCGTTGAAGCATATATGAATAAAGAACCCGGTGAACTCTTTTATTTCGAAACCAAGGGCATCGGAAGAAGCGAGAGAAACAACAACTATATGGACGATGAATACGGCTATATTTTCAACAAGAGATATGATATGGAAGGCTATCAACACATTATCGCCTGCTTCGAATTTGTTCCCGATAATGCCGAATCGGCTCCCACTGTTTTCGCAAATGTCGGCGGTCACCCCACAACAATCAACAGGGAAACAAAGCTTCTTTCGGCTGATTACCCTAACTATATTGAATATAAAATGAATGCCGAGGGTATGAACTTTATGTTCATTCAGGGCGCACAGTCGCCCATTTCGGTTAACGCAGGCGGAGTTGAAAACGAGGAAATTCTCGATGAAATCGCTAAAGAGATTGAAGCCGACCCCGTAGCAAAGGATTATGAGCAGGCAAAGAAACTCGGCTATGAATTTGCAAGAATCATTCTTGAAGCGGAAGAAAACGCAAAACCCGTTGAACCCGTACTCAATGTAAGAATGGAAGAAACCGTAATTCCTCTCGAATACGGACTTATGGAGCTCGGTGCAGTTTCGGGACTGCTCGGAATGACAACCGTCAGAGATAAATCCGCACCTTCGGGCTACTCGATAGTTTCCGAGGTGGGTTATCTTGAAATCGGCAAGGATATAGTTATGCTTACCGTACCCGGAGAGCTTATTCCTCAGCTTGTATACGGCAATGTGGTTGATAAAACACAGTCATATCTCGGCGAGGATTGGATTCTTGAATATACCGCAGATATCATCGACGAAGGCAAAACCGTTCTTGTAATGGGTCTTTGCAACGATGCAATCGGCTATATCATTCCCGATAACGATTATGCTCCCTTTATTGCAGACTCACTCTGGAACACAGAACTCGGCGAAAAGCTCTGGGGCAAGCCTCACCGCCACTATGAAGAAATGCTTTCGGCGGGCAGTAAGGCGGGTTCAACCGTTATTGGTGCACTCAATACAGTTGTTAAAGAATATAACTAATTGAAAAAAGGAGTGGGATTTATGCCGTCAAACAACGATTTACGGTCAAACGCAAAAGCGTTTGAAGAACTCCGCCGCATGCAACAGGAACGGGAAGAAAAATCCGTTGCATCAAAAACTCAGGACCGCAGATATGTTGGAGCAAAAGAATCCGTAGGCTTCATAATCTGGGATGCTGCACAGAGCTTTAATATCAATATCTTTTCAACCCGATTCATAACAAGCATTGTAGGTGTAGACCTTGGTTTGCAGACTGTTGTTAATACTATCAACAGCGTGTGGGATATTGTCAATGATATTTTCTTTGGGGCGGTTATTGACAAAACAAGAACACGTTGGGGTAAGTTCAGACCCTATCTTATGTTTCTTGCAATTCCTGGCTGTGTTCTGACCTGTCTTTATTGGCTTATGCCTCATCTTTTTGAAGGCACAACTCAGACGGATTTTACAAAGCTTGCATTTTATCTGATTCTTACCATTGCCAGAGAAGGTATAACAACCTTCCAGACGATTTCAAGAACAGGTCTTATGTCAACCATAACTCCACATCCGAATGACAGAACAAGGCTTATCACTCTTGCAAACTTTGCGTCGGGATTTTTCGGTGAAAAGCTTCCCGAACAGGCAGTAACCATTCTTATCGATGTTCTCAGAAGTATGTATCTCAATGATTCAGGCAAGCTTGCAAAGGCATACACGAACCTCTTCGTCGGCATGGGTTGTTTTACAACAATTGCCTCAAGCGCATCTTCATTCTGGTTTTTCTATAACTCGAAAGAAAGAGTTATGCAGTCTATAAAAACACCGAGCGTTCTGATGTCGATAAAATCAGTTATCCGCAACAAACCTTTGCTTCTGATAACTCTCTCGGATTTCCTCAGCGGATTTGCAATCAAAGGCAGTGAAGACGATTATTACACCGACGTTCTTCATTTCTCATCAATGACGCTCGTTGCAGGCATCCCTGCCGCACCCATCAGCCCCATGAGTTACGCATGGGTACCATGGATGAGAAGACGTTTTTCGAGCCGTCTGCTTTACATACTTGCAAAAGAAATCGGCAATATTCTTTATATCCCCGTATTCCTTTTTGGCTGTATCGGTATGAAGAAGGATTATTCGGGCGGTATGTATCAGAAAGTTGTTCCCATGGGCATTGCCATGGCACTGTGGGAAATCATCTGGACTCTCTTCTTCGGTCTTAAATCTGTTATCGGAACAGAAATGTATAACGAAGCGATGGACTATTGCGAATGGAAAAACGGCTACCGCACAGAAGCGATGGCTTCCGTTGCCAAGGGTATTGCTGCCAAGGTTTCGTCAAACACAAGTGCTGTTGTCACAACAGCCATCAAAAAGATGATAGGCTATGAAGCGAATGCATTCAGAATGGGCACGGAACAGACGGATAAGGTCAAATTCTTCCTTTTTGCAATGTTTACAATTATCCCTGCCGTAACAGGCTCTCTCGGAATTATTCCTATGCTTTTTTATGATCTCAACAACGACAAAAAAGAAAAGATGTATGCCGAACTTCTTGAAAGACGCAAGCTTATGTCCGATGCGGTTGAAAGCGATAACGAGGATATGCTGAAGCTTGCAACAGAAACACAGATAAACATAGGTAAATAACGGAGAAACAAAATGGAGATAAGATATATAAAACCCGAGGAAGCGACAGATTTTCAAAAGGTTTCCGCTGCATCTTTCATCTGGGAATATAATGCGGAAGAGGACAGCACCGTCAAATCGCCCGTTCTTGCGGCATTCGAAGGCGGAAAGCTGTTTGCGGGAGTCGAGTTGTATGAGTTCAAAACCAATTACTGTGGAAATTTTCTTGATTCCGTTATTGTAAGCGGTGTATGCAGTTTACCCGAATACCGCAGAATGGGCGGCATTCGGGAGATTATGAAAAAAATCGGCGAAACTGCAGTTGAAAACGACTGGGTTCTCGGTTTTTTGCATCCTTTTTCGATTTCATACTATGAAAAATTCGGCTATGCAAATCTTAACCGTATGTTTGCGATAAAGGTTCCGTTTGAAAACCTTAAACATATTCCGCGCAGCACCGATGTTGTTCTTTATACGGGCGAACAGTTTGAAGAACTCAGTAAACTCCATAAAAAATGTGCTTTGAGAGAAAATCTGATGACTCTGCGTGAGGAAAAAAAGCATTTCTGCGACACACCCCTCGAAAGAGCAGACTATACATATATAAGATATGATGCAGACGGAGTTG
>JAZNDY010000354.1:0-2941 GCA_045588295.1 Acutalibacteraceae bacterium | reverse complement strand
GATTACGAGGAGTGGGTTCGCTCTGCAACAGGCTTCAAGGACAGTACAACTAAGATTCAGATTAAGGTGAACTACGATTCTTCAACATTGGAGCTTATCGATGCTCTTCCGTCAAAGGAGCTTTATGACCTCGGCGGAACTGTAACGATTATCGAAACAGGCGATCTCTATCCCGAGGACCCTGACAACGCTAATATGAAATATGCTGTTGTTCAGATAGATTTCGATGCTCTGGACTTTACTGACGGTTGTCTTTTCAGCCTGAAGTTCAGAGTCCTTCAGGAAAATTTCCTTGATGAAGAAGGCAGACCGATTGACCTTGTTAACTCGTTTGTTGCTGACTGGGTTGTAACAAGCAACGAGGGCAAATCCCACGATCTGAGATATTATGTTTCAAGCAGTTATTTAGGTCTTGCAACCTTCGGCAGCTATGAAGAGCTTATTCTTGCGGACTATGAGCCCTTCGACCCGATACTTTTAAGTGACGTAACAGAGGTTACCTACGTTCAGCAGGAAGATACCCGAAAGACCTTTACGGTCACAGCCAACGGCAGAAAGCAGATGATTCAGTTCATCGAGCCCGACGGCGGAACAAGAACATACGACCGCTATAACAAGAATGTTAAAATTACAAGCTACAACGCAGACGGTGAGGTTGTCAGCGCAATGGCACGCGACCTTGCTTATGAGGTTTGGGAAATCTATTCAAATATGAGTGTCGGCGTTGAAATCAAAGTCCGCGGCAAGGAAAATTATGTATGGGACGAAGTAAAATACAGCTTCACAATCGAGCCGTATAATCCGATTGTTTCAATGGAGCTTTCTGCAACATCAGGCAAAAAAGGTCCTGTACCCGCAACAGTTGTTGCTGACGAAAAGACCGAAAAAGTAATGTTCAAAATGCCGAACGGCACTTCCGTAACAGTTGCATCAACGGAAACCGACGAAAACGGTAACAAGATATTCAAAGGTAACGCATGGATGAACGAGGACGGACTTAACGAAATCCGCATTCTCATCTACCGCAATAGTGTTTGGAGACAAGTAGGAACGCTTAAATATACGGTTGAATAATCCCTTTAAGAATATTTATTCCTAACGAAGAACTCCCGTGGGCAACCGCGGGACTTCTTTTTTTGTCGGTTTTTTCTTTAGTTTTTTCTTGAACATTTACTTTTAACTGAGAAATAGTATAATAAAATTAAAAATTTTAAAAAAATACCGTTGCATTTTGCATTTCGGCTGACTACTTAATGAGAGCATAAATTAACCCGAAAGGAGGCGGCGCATTTGTCAGCAAAAAAACAGACGACTGCTTTGCTGCAGCAACTATATGATGATTATCGGCTGAAGCTGTTTAATTTCTGCCTTGCTCGTCTTTCGGGTGAGCGCGAATCGGCAGACGATTGCGTGCAGGAGGCTTTCCTCGTCCTCAGCACGAAGCTGAAAAACGGCGAGAAAATCGAAAATCCGCGAGCGTTCCTTTACAGAACGGCAGAGAATTTCGTCAAACGCAGGCGGGAACAGCTTGCAAAAGACTCTAAGCGGCTTGTTCCTCTTGATAAAGCGAGTGAAACCGCATCACACGATGAGATACTTCCCGAAACGATCGAAAATATCGATTATGATGCACTTGCCGAGAGGCTGATTGAAACGCTCCGCGATGATGAAAAAATGCTCTACAATCTGCGATACATACAAAACGCACGAGTTGATAAAATCGCATCAATTTTAAACATTTCACGGTCTGCGGTCTCGATGAGGCTTGTCAGACTTACAACAAAAATAACCCGTGCAGTCAACAATATAGACTTTGAGAAAGGAGGCTGACCGTTATGACCGTAACCGTTAACAGAGATATTTTTCTTCATCCCGATTTCAACGGAGATTTAACACAATATCTTTGCGATTACCTTAACTCACTCATTGATGAAGAACTGGAAAAAGAAGATGCGGATTTTGATTTTATTGACGAATGTGCAAGCGCGATAAACTCAATCCGTGACGGTTTTATTGATGCGGTAATTCCCGTAATTTCACGAAAAGATTTTATGGCAAAGCTCGGTATCAGAACAGTACGCTTTTCAAAAGCATTTGCGGCAGCCATTGCCGCGGCGATTATGCTCGTTACAGCTAACGGCATTATCGCAGGTGCAACAGATTATAACTTTATCGAAGAGGTTTCGAAAAAAATAGTTGAGCTTTTCACACAGAGTGATGAAGCTCCCGAGCCGCCGACACAGCCTGCGACAACGACGACCGCACCTCCCGTTACGCAGGAACAGACGACGGAAGGATCTACCACGGCTGTCAGAACGGCTGAAGCAATAGCTGTCGAATTCAGCTCCGACTTCAAGAAAGAATACAACGTCGGCGAGAGCTTCAGCCCTGACGGAATAAAGGTTTTCCTTTTGTATGATGAAGGCAGCCGTGTACAAATCAAGCAGAATAATTATACGTTAAAGTCTTCGCCCGATTTCGGTAAAAAAGCAGGGTATGAAACTGTAACCGTGAGCTATAAAGATTTTGATTATAGCTTCAAAGTAAGAATCCTCAACACAAAGGAAACGCCGCTTCTGACATCCGTTTATGCAACCTTCCCGTCGGATTATGATTTTAAAGCCGAAAACCTCGATAACATCGACCTGAGCGGTATGCGGGTCTTTGCGGTATACAGCGACAAAAATGAAAAAGAGCTGACAGTGGATGATTACACGATTGAGATTACAGATATTTCAACCCTGTTCGAGAAAAAGGTCATCGTCACCGTGAAATATGAAACCGTTTCCTGCTCGTTCACGGTGTTTAAGGAGTAGTTTTCGTTATATTATACATCACCACCTCATCAGTCACTTCGTGACAGCTTTTTTCTCCGAAAACAGGCACCCTTTTGTCACTTCGTGACAGCTTCCCCTCCAGGGGAAGCTATAATAAGCGGTAT
>JAZNDY010000353.1:0-2728 GCA_045588295.1 Acutalibacteraceae bacterium | reverse complement strand
CTTGAAAAGCGTGGTTTTGCCTGTTCCGTTTGCGCCGATGAGTCCGACAAACTCACCGGGATTGACGTCAAACGAAACGTTTTCAAACAGCACCTTGCCGCCGAAATCAACTTTTAAGTTTTGTATGCTGACAACTGCCATAACTTACCTTTAAATTCTTGTTTCAATAATTTCAAGCTTGCCCTGAAGCTTATAATCGCCTGCGTTTGCAGGAATAAAAATGCTGTCGCCCTTAATAAGCTCAAGAGTTTCGCCGCAGCATTCGAGCTTGCCCTCACCGTCAAGCACAAGAAGAGAAACAAAGGAGCTCTCGTCTGCGTTATCTGCAAAATCGCCGTTGATATCAAGCTTCCAGGTCTTGAAGAGGGGACAGTCGGCAAGAAGCTTCTTTTCTTTGCTGTAAATTTCTGCACCTTTACAGAAATCGGGTTGGGTATATTTTTCAAGCTTTGTGACCGCAACACCGTCTGCAACGTGAAGCTCTCTGGGCTTGCCGTCATTGCCGAGTCTGTTATAGTCATAAATTCTGTAGGTTGTGTTTGAACTTTCCTGCACCTCTGCAAGCAGAATGCCTTTGCAGATAGCGTGGAGCGTGCCCGATTCAATAAAGAAGAAATCGCCCTTCTTTACCTTAACCTTATCAACGTATTCCGTGAGAGTGTTGCTCTCGATAGCTTCTTTGAACTGCTCGGGAGAAATTTTATCCTTAAAGCCGAGAATGAGGTGAGCATCCTCATCGCAGTCGATAATATACCAGCACTCTGTTTTGCTCTGACCTCTGCCTGTTTTTTCGCAGTATTCCTTTGTGGGGTGCACCTGCACAGAGAGGTCGTCTCTTGCGTCAATGAATTTGATGAGAATGGGGAAGTCTTCAAAATTCTCTGCATTTTTGCCGCAAAGCTCGGGATATTTTGCAACGGCATCGGGCAGAGAAACGCCTGCAAGTTCACCGTTTGCAACGCTTGCAAAGCCTGAAGGGTGGCAGGAAAGCATCCAACCCTCGGCAGCGTTTGCCTTTTCTGTTTCAACGTGATATTCGTCAATGAGTTTTCTGCCTCCCCAGATTGTTTCTGAAACAAAGGGCTTTAATTTGATCGGATAAAGCTTCATATATCGTATTCTCCTTGAATTTTTACATATTTGAATAAGTATAACATATTTATCCGATAATTGCTATAGAATATTTAAAGGAGGATGAAAAAATATGGAAAAAATTTCAGACAAAGCTAAAATCTTTTATTATGAAAAAATTAGAAAGCCGTTGCCGCCTGCGGCGCACCAAAACGACCTTTTGCGCCAGATAAGAGAAACCTCGGCGCGGCTCACGGCGGCGCATAACCGCTTTGAAAATGAGTGCGACGAGGATTTGCTTGATTCTGTTATATTTGAAATACAGTCGCTCAAAGCTCTTTACCGCTATCTGATACGTATGGCAAAAGAGGAGGGGCTGCAGTGCGCCGAAATATCTGTTTTCGGCAGAGAGGTAATATAAATAACTTTGTTTTTGCAGATTGCTTGTTTGCACAACGGTATCAGTAACTCTTGGCTTCAACAAACCATCTGCCGTTTTCTTCAAAGATATAAGTTTCTTTGCCGCATATCTGAACGGTGTAGCGCATTCCGCAGCCGCCTACCTTCAGCGATGCGGCTCTGCATATATAAAGCAGACGCTCCACTTCATAAACTCTGCCGTCTTCCCAGATAATGCGAAGGGGGCGGATTGCACCCGTTTTATCCTGCTTCAATATAACGTCAACGTAGACTTTGCGGTGCATTCTTACCCTCCTTGTGATAATAAAATCAACTTATTTGAACATTGGTGACGGCAAAACGGAAATCCCGTTTTCTTTGTGTGGGATTTTCTTTTCCGTCATAAGACAGCAGTTGAAAATTGCTTTATCGCCGAAACGGCGGCGGATATCAATAACCGTGTTATCAATTTTTTCCTGCTTGTCGTGTTTTTCGGTGTTACCGAAAAGGTCAAGCTGGTCAGGTGTGTTTTCATCCTGCAGTTCAATTGCCCTGACGGTAACAGCGCGCACATTATGCTTCCAATCATAATTACCGTTAAAAAGCCTGAAACCTTCTGCGGCAATTTCAATTGCGCTTTGTGTGGCGAGCGGAAGCACGGATTGAAGCTGGCGTGTGGCAAGCTGATTATCCTTTATGCTTATCTGCACTCCCTTTGCCGCAAGGCGGCTTTCTTTTAAACGTTTGCTTATATCCTGTGAAAGCTCAAGCATAACCTTCCAGACTTCGTCTGCCATCACCAGGTCTGCGCTGCAGGTGATGCCGTGACCGATGCTTTTTGCAGGCACGGCAAGGTCGTAATGCTTGACGCGCGAAGAATCAAGCCCGTTGGCATAAACCCACAGGTCTGCACCGCATTTGCCGAAAATTTTGCGCAGAAAGGCGGAATCTGCATTTGCAAGGTCGCCGATGGTAATAATGCCGCAGGAATCAAGCTTTTTTGCCGTTGCCCTGCCCACACCGAGCAGGTCTGCGGCAGGCAGACGCCAGATTTTATCTTTGAAATCATCACGTCCGATGCAGGTAACCGCATCGGGCTTTTTCATATCCGAGCCGAGCTTTGCAAAAATTTTGTTGAATGAAACGCCTACGGAAACCGTCAGACCCAATTCTCTTTTGACTGTTTCACGGATATCGTTTGCAATTTTTTCACCGTTGCCGAAAATGTGGGTGCTGCCCGTAACGTCAAGCCAGCATT
>JAZNDY010000352.1:0-3730 GCA_045588295.1 Acutalibacteraceae bacterium | reverse complement strand
TGTCAACACCTTTTTTCAATATTTTTTGCCCTTCTTCTCAACTCTTCCGTGTGTTTCCGAAACTATTAGAAATGTTGCATAAAATCCTTCCGCAAAGCGTATTTTTTATA
Source organism: Acutalibacteraceae bacterium (assembly GCA_045588295.1). Classification (GTDB taxonomy): domain Bacteria; phylum Bacillota; class Clostridia; order Oscillospirales; family Acutalibacteraceae; genus CAG-177. The sequence goes on along the minus strand of JAZNDY010000352.1, from coordinate 3,620 downwards.
TTAATGTTTTATATATATGCCGAACAATGTTCAATTTGGGATTAAAATCTTTTTTGTAAATGTTTTGATATTCTTTAAAAATGCCCGATTTTTAATTTTGTTTAAAAATTTGTTGACATTTTATCAGCAGATATTCCGTCAGTTTATTGCCGTTTAAATCAACTTTTTTCATATCAACCGCCGTAATGCATACGTTATCATAGGTATTATAATAATAGATTCCTCTGTCAGTGTTACAGCAGGACGAATACACTGTATACTCACTTCTGCCGTCAGGGAGTCTGTTCAGCCCTTTGATTTGTGCAACCGATGAAAGAATATGAAAGACCTGCCCTGCTATTTCCGCATCTGTTTCACCTGAATATGAATTTGTTTTTGCAAATGCTGCTCTGACAAAGCGCGACGCAGACGATAAATCTCCGGGCAGACCTATGCCGCCCATACCGAGCGAATATTCTTTAAGCTCAATTGAACCAAACCTGTTTTCTGCCTGTTCCGAAGTAATGTTCATATAGTTTGCAAGATTATATAAATGATAACCGAACGGCGGATTGTTAGTCAGCACACCGATGCGGTTTTCGTATATCTTTATACTGTCCTCCATCGGTTCAACGGTAATACACCTGTTTTTATCAGCAACAATCCAGTGAAGCGGCGTAAGCGGCAAGCTTTTGCTGAACGGCATATCCCACAGGTTTATATTTTCAATTTCTGATTGCGCTTCATCAACCGTTGCGCACTTGCCAAGCAGATAAGGTATCAGTTCAAACGGTGCGATGTTTCTTTTGGCAGAGGATTTCTGATTATACACCGCGTTATCGGGAAAATTCAGACCTGCGATGCTCAAGCCTTTTTCATTTAAGGCATCATAATAAAGCGGATATCCGTTGCTGACGGTTGCCATACCTATCATAGCATAATGTTTTTCAAGATTTTCACCATTACGGAACGGAAGCGAAAAACCGCGCGGTGTTACGGTAACCGCCTCGTTATAATGATAATACAAATCAAGATTTCTGCCAAAATAAAAGTCTTTGGCTTTAAAAGTTATTGCGGTGCACATAAAAAAATCCCCTTTCGCGGTTATTATCTTGCCACGAAAAGGGATATATAATGTATTATTATAATAAGAGTTTTTATTCAATCCAAGCCCAGATAAGTATTTTGCCGAAAAGCCTGAATTCGGCTCCGTAAATATCCTCCGTAACGTTACCGTCTGCATCTTCAAATTCGTCTGTATAGTAACCCACGGTATAACCCAGACCTGTGTAATACTGTCTGTTTTCAGTTTCCGTTGAACTGACGGTTATGAACGGTCTTGTTTCGGCTTCAGTGTTTTTCAGCCTGATGCAATCCGCCGTCACAAACGAAAGGTAAACGGCAAGCACAACGCCTATTGCTATAAACACTTTTTTCATAATATTACTCCTTACTCAAAACTTTTTTCTGCCACGATTTTTTATTGCATTTCGGGCAACGCATATATCTTGTTCTGCCCATATGCATTGCAGCATACACCGCACATATTGACGGCACGTATTTATGCTTGCAGTGTTTGCACTCATAGTAGCCTGCGGTCTGTTCAATTTTTATAGCAAAATGAAAACCAACCAGGGCAGGAACAAATCCCGACAAAACGATGACGGTTTTTTTCCATTCTTCCAGCGGTACATAAGCACCGATTATGATTGGAATAAGCAAAACAGCGAGTGAAAGACCGCCGATAACCCATTCAAGGGTGAGCAGTTTTTTGTCTGCCGCTTCTTTCTGTTTGATAGCTTCAAGCAAATTCTTTTCTGATTCTTTGTTGTAGTTTTCCATTGTAACTACCCCCCCACTTAATAAATCATTAACACTGATTCCGAGAATACCGCATAACTCAAGCATAATGGAGGAATCAGGCATGGCTTTGCCCGTTTCCCACTTCGACACCGCCCTGTCGGTGATGCCGAGTTTTTCTGCCAGCTGCATCTGAGTCAAGTTTGCGCCTTTTCTGCGCTCGGCAATGAATTTCCCGATTTTAATCTGGTCCATACGTTACCTCCTTTCACTTTCAGCATACACAAATCAATACAAATAATCAACAAACCGTTGGTTGATTGGGGATATATCAACCTCAGATTGCGCCGATTATGCCATAATTATATCATTTCCGCATCTGTTCTTAAAATATACAGTTGTTGCAACCATTCAGGCTGCAAACCGATTTCTTTTTTCATCTTAATCAGTGTGCGCTTGCCGACACGTCTGTCAAGAATGGCAAACATTCTGACTAAATGGTTTTCTGACCGTACACTTTTCTGAATATCCTGATTTCGGTATTCCTTCAGAGCTTGTGCAAACTCACCGTCTGTATATTCCGTGCGGTCATTAACAGGATTTTTGCCGAGAAGCAAGTGGAAACCCTCCCAATATTCTCTGAGGTCGCTCGGTTTTCTGCTTTCTTTGTATCCGTTTTCTATGAAATACGAATTAACCGTTTCCCATGAGAATCTTTTGAACTGTTTGCCGTCTATGCAAATTTCAAACACACACAAGCCGTCCATCCCTTTGTATGAGGTGCAGCCGTATCTGATTCTGCCTTTCAGTGAGTCCGCCAGCATTTCCTGTTCCAGATATTTACGCATCCCGCTCCACGAGCCGAGAACTTCAGCCATTTAATCACCGCCTTTTTTATTTTATAATACCACAAAACGCTGTGATAAGCAAGATTTCAGGCGGCGCTTCGGCGGTTCGCCCCACGCCGGTTCCCGGCACGGGGTTCGTTTCTCCCAAACAAAAAACAGCCCGCAAAAGCGGACTGTTTTTTCAATTTTATCTTCCCTCAAAATAATTTTCAACCAAGCTTGCCGTCTTATGGTTGATTTCATATACTTCGCCATTTATCAGATACAGGAAATAACGTCCATCAGGTGTTTTTTCCATTTTGAGCATCTGAGGAATGTTAATCCAAACCTTTCCGCCATTGGGCGTATCAAGAACCAGTTTAAAACTTCTCATACAGAATCCTCCTGATATTTTATTTTGCATTTATAATTTTACTGCAGAACTTTCAGCTTGTCAAGTCGAGTATATTTTCGCAGTTATCCCGGCACGGGGTTCGTTTCTCCCAAACAAAAAACAGCCCGCAAAAGCGGACTGTTGCTCATCAGACCAAGCTTTGTTTTTGTTGTAATTTCAGTCAGGCCCATCAGAAACATAGTCGCTCTGCTCACTGCCGTTCGCATTTCTCCTTGTTTCTTCACCTCACCGCCTCGCTTCATCCGCCGCAGGCGGCGCTTCGGCGGTTCGCCCCACGCCGGTTCCCGGCACGAGGTTCGTTTCTCCCAAACAAAAAACAGCCCGCAAAAGCGGACTGTTTTTGTTTGGCGGAGAAGGGGAGACTCGAACTCCCGCGCCGGTTACCCGACCTACGCCCTTAGCAGGGGCGCCTCGTCACCAACTTGAGTACTTCTCCATGGTAACGTATATATAAATTATATCGTTTTAAAAAAAATGGCGGAGAGAGTGGGATTCGAACCCACGGTACCCGTAAGGGTACGACGGTTTTCAAGACCGTTCCGTTATGACCACTTCGGTATCTCTCCGTAAATTGCTTTAATATGTTATCATAAGATTTC
>JAZNDY010000351.1:0-3040 GCA_045588295.1 Acutalibacteraceae bacterium | reverse complement strand
AAAGAACCCTCGTGCAGAGGTAGAATTATGATATCACATACCGCCCCTGCAGTCAAGAACTTTTTTTGAGTTTTATGAAATTTGTAAATTATTTTGCGTTTTTTATAATCAATTACATTATATATATGTCAATATCGCTATAAAAAGCGCCGTTTTCATCAAAGATATCTGAAAAGCTCTTCGTTTGTATACGGTGAAAGCATTGCGGGAGCTATGTCAAGCACGCTCTTACAGCCGACGTCGCCTTTTGAGTTGAGCTTATAAGCGGCTCTTGCATAAGCCACAAGCACACTTGCGGTGAATTCAGGGTTTGAATCAAGCTTAAGCGAATATTCAATGATATGGTTATGCTCGTTTTCTGCGCCTGTGCGTGCGGAGCGGATAACAAAGCCCTGATGAGGCAGACCGCCGTGATTTGCGTTAAGCTCCTCCTGTGAAATGAAGGTCACGGTTGTGTCATAATCTGCAAAATAGTTGGGCATTGTTTTGATTTCGTTTTCAATTCTTGCAAGGTCTGCGCCTTCTTCAGCAACAACGTAGCACTCTCTTGTGTGCTTCATTCGTGTTGTGAGCTCGGGGTCACAGCCGCTTCTGACCGCCTCAAGAGCAGCAGGCACGGGCACGGTATACTGCCTTGCATCGGCAACGCCGCTGATGCGTCTGATTGCATCGGAATGTCCCTGGCTTACGCCCTTGCCCCAGAAGGTGTAGTTTTTGCCTTCAGGCAGAATAGCCGCCGCATAAAGGTGGTTAAGCGAAAACAGACCGGGGTCCCAGCCAACGGAAATAACTGCGGTTTTGCCTGAAGCCTTTGCAGCCTTATCAACGTTTGCAAAATGCTCGGGAATGCGTGCGTGAGTGTCAAAGCTGTCAACCACGTTAAAGTTTTCTGCAAGTGAGGGAGTCTGCACGGGCAGGTCTGTTGCGCTGCCGCCGCAAAGCACCATAACGTCAATATCGTTTTTGAATTCAAGCACTTTATCTGCAGAATAAACGGGTGTTTTGTCAAAAACAGTTTTAACAAGCGAGGGGTCTCTGCGTGTGAAAACAGCAACAACCTCCATGTCGGGGTTCTGGTTAACTGCGCATTCAACGCCTCTGCCAAGATTACCGTAGCCGAAAATGCCGATTCTTATGCTCATAGTCATACCTTCTTTTTTCATAACTTATTTGGATTATACACCTGCCCAAGCCGTTGCGCAAGGTGTTTTTTTGTTTACGTAACACTTTTATAATAAAGTCCTCTTGTGAATTCACCGTCTGCGGTTTTGCCGCTTATAAAATCGGCAACAACTTTTTCTGCCTGCTCTTTTGTTTCGGTTGTAAAATAAAGCAAGGCGAAATCACAGTTTCTTATATCGCTTTGTTTATCTGCGAGCCACAGGGGGCGTGAGTTAAAAATATAACTGCAGCCGTTTTTGCATCTGACGGGAAATTCCACGCCCATTCTGTCAACAAGGAAGCTGCTTTTGCCGCATTCGGCGCAGGTCAGCCTGTTTTTGACGGGACAATTCCTTGTCAGCATCAGCGGTATTCTGCCGTAAGCCATTATTCCGCGCGGAATTGTGCCACCCATACGCACCGCCTGCGAAAGCGTGACTTCACAGGACAGCAGGCAGTCGGTTGCGCCAAGCAACTTCATTTCTGCCAGCGAGACGCTGTTGAAAACGTTTGTGCCGAATCCGCACGCAAAAGGTAAGCCTGCTTTTTCGGCAATCGGAATGCCGTCAAGGTTGCAGACCCAGGCAAGCGAAACACCGTGCGATTTGAGGCGGATAAGGTTTTCAAGATAGCTCTGAGAGTTTGAAAAAACGGCTGACGGAACTTCCGCCGCAACCTCAACACCTGTTTTGCAAAGGCGTTCAACGGTTTCGCCGTCAGTTTCAAGCGGAACAATCACGCGTGAAATACCCGTCAGTTTTTCGGGGATTTCTTTTGCATCAAAAAACCTTGCGTGAAGCTGCCTTTCAGTCTGCTTGTGAGGCTGTATATTATTAATGTATAAAGAAACGGTGTTTTTATCCGCTTGGGCAATTGCATTTTCAAGCATTGCCAAAGCATTGCGGCGCAGTGAATTAAGCTCGCCTGCCGCAACAAAAAGACCGTTGCTGAAATTAACTTCAACGTTGTTTGCATAAAACTGTGTGCCGCCGCATTTTGCAAGGCGTTCGCAAAGCTCCTCACGGGTAACGGCTCTGTTCAGCGCCGCCTGAGGAACAGCACCCTCAACGCAAACGGTTTTGCCGAGAGCCTGCGCAACAAGCACAAGAGGTGTTTCGGGGGCAAACGTCAGCGAAAAATCAACGGGAATAAGCGGATTTTCTTTTTCATAGAGCTTCTGCAAGCCTGAAAGCACACCCGGTGCCTCTGTTACGTCCTCCTTGCGGCGGATGCCGAACATATCTTTGCCGAGTTTGTTTTCAAAATAACCCTTTGTGAAGCCTGAGCGTGAAAAAACCGCCTGCAAAGAACGGTCAAGCTCAGGGTCAGGCTTTTTTTCAATGCTGTTTTTGCAAGCGGTAACCGCCGCCGCAACGTATTCGGGGCGTTTCATTCTGCCCTCAATCTTAAACGAGCAAACGCCTGCTTTTTCAAGGCGGTCAAGCTCTTCAACAAGCGATAAATCCTTGAGGCTGAGGTTGTTTCCGCCCTTGCCGTTAACACCGAAAGGCAAACGGCACGGCTGGGCGCAAAGCCCTCTGTTGCCGCTTCTGCCGCCGAGAACGGAGCTCATTAGGCACTGCCCCGAAACGCACATACACAGCGCGCCGTGAACAAAATATTCAAGCTCCATATCTGTCTGCGCGGCTATGGCGGCTATCTCTTTTTCTGATAATTCACGCGGCAGAACTGCCCGTGAAAAGCCGAGCTTTTCAAGCACGCGGATTCCCTCGATGCTCTGAACGGACATCTGGGTTGATGCGTGCAGCACGGCAGACGAACAGACCCGACGCACAACGGCGGCGAGTCCGATATCCTGAACAATAAATGCATCAACACCTGCATCGCAGGCTGACTTTATTGCACCGTATGCAGTTTC
>JAZNDY010000350.1:0-15164 GCA_045588295.1 Acutalibacteraceae bacterium | reverse complement strand
TAATTTCCTTGTGAAAGGTCGCCCTTGTGAGCAACCCATTTTTTATTTTTCGTTTTTATCGTCAAGATGCTCCTTGAGAATAAAGATCGGTCTGTTTTTAACCTCAACATACATTTTGGAGAGATATTCGCCGATAATACCAAGGCAGAAAAGCATCAGCCCGCCAAGCAAAAGAACAAGCGCAACAATCGTTGCATAGCCGGGCACGGCAATGTCAAACACCAGCTTCTGAATAACAACCACAATCATATAAACGATTGAAGCAAACGAAGCAAGCAGGCCTATAAAGGTTGAGATTTTAAGCGGCATTGTTGAAAAAGCAAAAATGCCGTCAAACGCATATTTGAAAAGCTTGCGGTAATTCCATTTTGTTTCGCCGCTTTCTCTTTTTGCAACGGTGTAAGGAATATATTTTGTGTTAAAGCCAACGTAACCGAAAATGCCTTTTGAAAAACGGTGGAATTCCGTCATCTGCAGGATTGCATCAACCATCGGGCGCTTCATAAGCCTGAAATCCGATGCGCCGTTAACAAAGTCAACGTCAGAAACCTTGTTGATTACCTTATAAAAACCTGATTTCATAAACGAAATCAGCTTGCCCTCTTTGCGCTTATCCTGAAAAGCCGTCACGCAGTCAATGTCTTCATCAGAATTGATAACGTCAAGCATTTCAAGCACAACCTCGGGCCTTTGCTGCAAATCGGCATCAATCAGGCAAACAAGGTCGCCCTTTGCTTTTGAAAGACCTGCATACATTGCCGATTCTTTGCCGAAGTTGCGGCTGAAGCTTAAAACCTGAACGTTGTTTTTGGTGTTAAGCTCTTTATGGATATATCTGAGTTTTTTATGTGTTGCATCAGAGCTGCCGTCGTTAACAAACACAAACTCATAATCATCAACCTTGCCGTCAAAAACACGGTTGACTTCGCTGAAAAACTTTTCAACGTTTCCCTCTTCGTTATAGCAGGGAATAACTAATGAAAGCTTCATCTGGCTGCCACCTTTAAAAAAGAATTACATACAAAATAATTATATCAACAAATCATATAAAAGTCAACGGCGTTGGCGGAGAGCGTTCAAATTGATATTTTTTGAATTTCTGAAAACTATTTACGGCGTAATTATCCGCTGTTTTTTTGCTCCCGTGGCGGTTAAATTAATACTGCTCCGCTCACGGAGCATATCGGAAACACGGAGGTGAAAAATGAAGCGTTTTTTTAAATCACTGACCGCAACCTTATCTGCCGCGTGCGTTTTTGTTTTTTCTGCCGTGGTTTACGGTCAGGGCTGTGTACCTGATAACATTGATGTGTTATCTGCATCGCAAGGTTTTGCAGAGGGATTTTTCACGGTTGATGAAGAGAGTGCCGTAAAGGCTTCGAGCTTTACAAGTTCGGACAGCGAACACAAAGCAACTCTTATGGCTTTTGACGTTATTCCCGTTAAACCCGTCACAATGAACGTTGCCAAGCGCAGATACGTTAACGTTTCAGGTGAGATTTTCGGTATAAAGCTTTATACCAAAGGTGTTATGATTGTCAAAATTGATTCTTTGAATGCCGTCACGGGCGGTCAAAGTCCTGCACAGGTTGCAGGTCTCAAATGCGGCGACTGCATAACCCACGCAAACGGCTCCGTGCTCACAGGCGCAGATGATTTTGTTGCCGCCGTTATCAACTCTGGCGGCGATGCGCTTGCGCTCAAGGTTGAGCGCGGCGGCGAAAAGCTTGACGTTAAACTTCAGCCCTACCTTTCCGAAAGCGGAAAATACCGCGCAGGTATCTGGGTCAGAGACAGTTCCGCAGGTATCGGCACACTGACTTTTTGCGATAACTCAGGCGGAATTTTTGCAGGTCTCGGCCACGGAGTGTGCGACGTTGACACAGGTAAGCTGATGCCGCTTTCGGGCGGTGAGGCTGTCAAGGCAACGGTTAACGGCTTTTATAAAAGCACTCCGGGTGACCCGGGCGAGCTGTGCGGTGTTTTTTCGCAGCAGGTCATAGGCTCGCTTCAGGCAAACACGTCGGCAGGCGTTTACGGCGTTATGAAGGAGCAGTCTGATGCAAAGCTGATGCCCGTTGCTCTTGAGAGCGAGGTGCACGAGGGCTATGCGCAGATAATTGCCACCGTTGATGACAAAGGACCGCAATATTATGATGCACAGATAACAAAAATCTATCCTGCATCGGGCAGTGAAGAGCGAAATCTTATTATCAAAATAACTGATGAAGATTTGCTTTCAAAAACGGGCGGAATTCTGCAGGGGATGAGCGGCAGTCCCATTATCCAGGATTCAATGCTTGTGGGCGCAGTGACCCACGTTTTTGTTAATGACCCTGCGCAGGGATACGGAATTTTTGCGCAGCGGATGCTTGCCGCTGCCGATGCAACCGCCGCCGACTCCGCGGCATGAAAAAAGCCAATCGGGGCATTATACCCCGATTGGTGTTGTTACTTATTAAAATATAATCAAAGTTTACATAGCGAAATCAAAAATGCGGAAAAGAAATTCAAAAAACAGTGTGAGATTTATTGAGAAAAACGGCAACTTGAACTCGCCGTCATCAATCTCGGTGGAAATGATTTCCACCTTCATGTCAGGATCATAAGCAGCCTTAATCATTACAAGCTCTTCACCGTCAAACCAATACTCGTAAACAGTTGAATGATTTTCGTCATAAACTTCATCACCTGTGAGCAGCTCAACGTAATATTCTTTAGAGCCGACTGTTTTTGTTGCGTTGCCTACATAGGTAAGGAAAGTATCTATCGGGAATAAATCCTCAAAGGAATCCGCCTCAAAATCGTCGAGCATAAACTCAAAATGTAAAAACGGAAAGCGTGAAAGATAAACAATGCATTTTTCACCGTCATATATCATATCGACCGTGCAATCGCCCGAAGGCATATTTTCAAGCTTCAATTTACCGTTTTTAATATAAACCTCATACACGATTGTTTCGTCAACATCCGTCGTTCCTCTGAAGTGAATTTCATCGGAATGCTTTTCAAACCACTGCTCCGTTCTTGTTGCTTCTTCGGCAAAAGCGGTGATTGAAAACATTGAGAAAATAAGTGTTGCCGCCAACAGCAACGATAATAATTTTTTCTTCATATACAATACCTCCTCTAATTTAATTATACTAACAGCTGTATTACAGGTCAAGTTACAACAGATAACAACTTTGTTACAAAAAATAACAAAAGCAGTCACCCCAGTAACTGCTTTTGACTTGATTATGCTTTCCATAAAAGCACACCGTTCTCTTGAATCTCTTTCCAAAGAGCATCGTTGCTTTCTGTAAGTTGTTGATTATAAATCATATAGTAAATCTGTGTAACGCCTTGCACTGAACCGTCTGTTTCTGTCTGCACTTCTCTGATGTAAGTTGAATATTTATCTTTAAAATATTTTGAATGTATGCTTTCTTCAAGATAAAAGCACAGTATTTTTTTGATTTCGCCGTTCTCAGATATTTCAAACTGAACACAGTTTACCTTTGCATAACCGTTCTCGGTTCCGGTATAAAAAATCTCATGTTTTTTTCCCGCTTCATAAACTCTGACAAGACCGTCATAATATTCAATCGGAGAGCTTTTGTTGATTATTTTTATTCCGCCCCAAAGAGCACACCCCGTAAATAATACCGTCAAAGCAATTGCCGCCAATTTCTGAAACGTTATTTTCTTTTTGATTTTTTTAAATAGCTGCATTTTGCTTTTTTCTTCATCAACGTTAACGGCAGTAAGCTTTGATTTTATTTTTTCTGCTTCCGTACAGCATTCGTTACAGCTTGAAAGATGCTCCTCAACAAGCTTTTTGCTTGATTCGCTGCAAAAATCGTCACAGTACAGCGGAAGCAAGTCTCTTATTATTTCGCAGTTAATCTTCATTTTTTTGTTCCTCCATTTTCAGTTTTGCGCGGTGATAGGTTACTCTTGCCCAACTTTCGGTTTTGCCGAAAAGCTCGGCTATTTTTGCAAAAGGAAGTTCGCCGAAAACACGCAAAGAAAAAACTTCTTTATATGGCTCGGGTAAATTGTGAAGCCGTTTGTGAAGCTCAAAAGCCAATTCGCTGCGGTCAACATCGTTTTCAAAGGTGCAAGATGCTTCTTCAATAAAGTCTGTCCTGCGTTTTTCTTTTTCGCAGTAAGAATAATAGGTATTCTTTGCTATCTGACAGAGCCAAACGCTGAGCTTGCACTCTCCTTTAAAACTGTTTATGCTTTTCAGAGCTTTAAAAAACGTTTCTTGCGTTATTTCTTCGGCGATATCGGGGTTGTGTGAAAGCGCAAGGGTATATTTATAAACGTCTTTCATATAGCAGTTATATATCTTTTCAAAGTCTTTCACACAATCACATCCTTTATCTATAAGACTGCGAAAACTGAATTTTGTTACAACAAAAATAAAAAGTTGTGTCAAACAATTATTGTCTGACACAACTGATATGAAAAATTATGCCGCTGAAATGATTGCCAGAATCAGACCTGTGAGAATGGGTGACAGGTCAAATGCGCCCTTGGGCACTTCAAAGAAGCTGTCATCAACGTCAAAGGTGATATCGTCAAAATATGTATACTGTACGGAATGTGTTGAAGAATCCTCAACCTTGAGCATTTTGAGCTCATCGCCGTCAAAATAGAATTTGGTTGTCACAAACTCTCTGTCATCATATTTTTCAACGTAATATTCCTTGCCGTCAACTGTTTCATTGTAGCTTTCAAGATACTGCATAAAGCCCTGTGTGAGGTTTGCGGCATCCTTGACCATCTGCCAGATATCTGCATTTTCAAGGGGATTTCTGTCAAGCTTAACATAAAAGAAAGGCAGAGTGGGAACAAAGGCATAAATGCCTTCAGGTGAAGCGATGATTCTCACCTTGAGAAAACCTGCGGTGTATTCATAAGCGATGCTGTTGCCTTTAACCGCAACGGTGTTTTTGATATCTGAGGGCAAAAAGCCAAAGAGCTTTGTGTTGCCTGAATTGATGGAAACAAGCACTTCATCTTCTGTTTCAAGCCTGTCAAGCAGGGCGTCTGCCTTGGGTGTTTCAGCCGCAAATGCGCTGATGCCGAAGCAGGATGCCAACATAACCAGAGCAAGAATAACGCTTATTAATCTTTTCATAATGTTACCTCCGTTTTATTTTTTATCTTGCAATCCTCAGTCCTGCGGTCAGCCAACAGTGTTTCAGAAAGCTGACTGCTGCAGTTGCCTCCCTTTCAAGGGAGGTGGATTTCGGCATAGCCGAAAGACGGAGGGTTGCGCTTGATTTAAAACTGCATACAAATTATAGCATATTTAATCAAAATTTGCAAGCAACTCGCATATGACAGCGTTTGAAAGCAGAAAACCCTGCTTTGTCAGAGCGATTTTTTCTCCGTCAACCGTCACAAGACCGTGCTTTTGCAGAAATTCCGCTTTTTTTATAACGCTTTCAGGCAGAGTTTTGCCGTAACGCTCTGCGTACTTTTCAAAAATCAAACCTTCTGTCAGGCGCAAGGCAAGCATAACGTATTCTTCTTCGCCGCCGCCATCACCGTCATCAACGGGCGGCTTGCCGCTTATAAAACCGTCAATGCTTCTCTCATAATAAAAACGTTTGCCGTCTGCAAACGAATGCGCCGCCGCACCGATGCCCAGATATTCTTCGCAACGCCAATATTTGAGGTTATGCCTGCTTTCAAAACCTCTTTTTGAAAAATTGGAAATTTCATATTGCATAAAGCCTGCGTATTCAAGCGCACTGACCGCCGCCAGATAAAGCTCGCTCGTTTCGTCTTCATCAGGCAGAATCAGGCTGTCCTTCTTTTTGTGGAAGAACGTGCCTTCTTCGATTTTCAGTATATATGCGCTCACGTGGGTTGCTCCGCTGTTTTTGCAGAATTCAACCGATTTGAGCAGACTTTCTTTTGTCTGATTGGGTATGCCGAGCATAAGGTCAAGCGAAATATTATCTATTCCTGCCGCTTTTGCTCTTGCGATTGCTCTTTCAACGTCTTCGCAGCCGCCGCGCCTGCCCAGAGCTTTTCTTTCGCCGTTATCTGCGCTCTGCAAGCCGAGCGAAATACGGTTGACTCCGCCCTTTGCCGCTTTTTCAAAATCAAAAGCGGTGTTAACACCGCCTGTGTCGGATGGGTTGCATTCAAGCGTAACCTCACAGTCAGGCGTTCTTTTTATGTGTGAAAGAATAAGTGCAATATTCTCCGCACCAAGCAGCGACGGTGTGCCGCCGCCGAAATAAACGGTGTCATAAATGCGGTTTTCTTCGTCAAGCTTTCTGCAAACAGCCGCAACGTAAGAATCCGTAACTCCCTTTTGGGGAGCTACGGAATAAAAGTCGCAGTAAGGGCATTTGCCCTTGCAGAACGGAATATGCAGATATAAGCCGATAGGTTTTTGTGATTTAGTCATTGTCATCAAGCTTGAGAACTGCCATAAATGCTTCCTGCGGCACTTCAACAGTACCGAAGCTGCGCATTCTCTTTTTGCCTTCTTTCTGCTTTTCAAGCAGTTTTTTCTTTCTCGTGATGTCGCCGCCGTAGCACTTTGCAAGAACGTCTTTGCGCATCGCTTTAACGGTTTCTCTTGCAATAACCTTGCCGCCGATTGCAACCTGAATCGGAATTTCAAACATCTGTCTGGGAATGTTATCCTTAAGCTTTTCGGCAATCTTTCTTGATTTGCCTCTTGCTTTGTCAGAGTGGATGATGAATGAAAGCGCATCGATAAGGTCGCCGTTGAGAAGCACGTCAAGCTTCACAAGGTTTGAGCGGCGGTATTCTGAAATCTCATAGTCAAACGAAGCATAGCCTCTTGTTCTTGATTTAAGCGAATCAAAGAAGTCATAGATGATTTCGTTAAGCGGCAGCTCATAATGGATATCAACTCTGTCAGGCGTGATATAGTCCATATTCTTGAACACGCCTCTGCGCTCCTGACAAAGGTCCATAATTGCGCCAACGTATTCTGCAGGCGAATAGATATGAGCGTCGGTAAACGGCTCTTCGGAATAATCGATGTGTGCAGGGTCGGGGTAATGGGTGGGGTTATCAATCTCAACCATTGAGCCGTTGTTGAGATAAATTTTATAAACTACGCTGGGGATTGTTGTTACAAGGTCAAGGTCATATTCTCGCTCAAGTCTTTCCTGAATAATTTCAAGGTGAAGCAGACCGAGGAATCCGCAACGGAAGCCGAAGCCGAGAGCGCCTGAGGTTTCAGGCTCATAGGTCAGCGCGGCATCGTTGAGCTGCAGCTTTTCAAGAGCATCGCGCAGGTTTTCATAGTCGGCACCGTCTGCAGGGTAAACACCGCAGAATACCATCGGGTTAACCTTTCTGTAACCGGGCAGAGGTTCGGAGGCAGGGTTTTCCGCAACCGTAACCGTGTCACCCACTCTTGCATCGCTGACGGTTTTGATTGAAGCGGTGATGTAACCAACCTCACCTGCAGTCAGCTCAGCGCAAGGCTCGGGCACTGTTGCACGCATATAGCCTGTTTCAACAATGGTGAATTCCGCGCCCGTTGCCATCATTCGCATTGTGTCGCCGGGTTTGATTTTGCCTTCTTTAACTCTAACGTAAACAATAACGCCCTTATAGCTGTCATAAACAGAGTCAAAAATCAGTGCTCTGGGCGGCAAATCGTCGTTTGCTTCGGGCGCAGGCACGTTTTTAACGATGCTTTCAAGCACCTGATCAATGTTGATGCCCGTTTTTGCAGAAACTCTGGGCGCATCGGTGCAGTCAAGGCCGATAACCTCTTCAACCTCTGCGGCAACTCTGTCAGGCTCTGCGGAGGGCAGATCGATTTTATTGATAACGGGCACGATTTCAAGGTTGTGGTCAAGTGCAAGGTATGTGTTTGCAAGTGTCTGTGCTTCAACGCCCTGTGATGCGTCAACAATCAGCACAGCGCCCTCGCAAGCGGCAAGTGAACGCGAAACCTCATAGTTAAAGTCAACGTGACCGGGGGTGTCAATGAGGTTAAGGATATATTCCTCACCGTCTTCGGCAAGATAGTTGAGCTTAACTGCGTGAGCCTTGATGGTGATGCCTCTTTCTCTTTCAAGGTCCATCTTGTCAAGAAGCTGAGCCGTCATATCACGCAGCGCAACTGATTTTGTTTTTTCAAGCAATCTGTCTGCAAGGGTTGATTTGCCGTGGTCAATGTGTGCAATAATGCAGAAATTGCGGATTTTATCTTTTGAAACAGCCAATGTATTTTCTCCTTATTATACGAATTGTTCAACGTTTCGCTCGGCGTTGCCCTGACCTATCCACATATCGTTCCATTTCTGACCCGATATTTTTTCAAGCCGTTTTTTGCTTGTTTCGGATATGTTGCAGGTGCCCGTTTCGTGCTTTTCTTTGATAACGCGCTTTATTTCTTCGTGGTCTTCTTTTGTCATCGAATATTTATAAACCGATATAACGCAGAAGAGAGCAAGAATTGCAGGAATAACCGCATAGCAGGCTCTTAAGCCGAGGTTTGTGCGGCGTGACTGAAGGTGAGGCGCTTTGATGTCGGGGTTATAGCCAAGCAGCTCAAGTATGGCACCCACAGAGAAGCCCATGGCACTGCTCACCGTCTTTTTGAAGAAAGTGCTGAAGGTAGAGATAACGCCCTCGCGGCGTCTGCCCGTAATAAGCTCGTCAACGTCGGTTATATCAGGCTGGATAATGTCAATTGCAAAACCCGGGCCCGAGAATCCGAAGTTATAGCAGATTGAAGAAATTACAATCACGGCGTATCTTATCCACTTGGGCGTGGTGTAATTGATGAAGCTGTTAATAGCTATGCCGAAAACCATAAGGGGACCAAGAATTTTGCCGCCGATGGTTTTGCCTTTATAACGCGAAAGCACAAAGTTGAGCGGCGAGCCGCAGAACTCGGATATGCCTGAAACGATGTTCATTGTTATGAAAAGGTTATAGGTGTCCGTAACGCTCGTCATAAAGTATTGGTCCGCAAAGCTGCAGAAGTAACGGCTCATTGAGAAGAAGAGCGACATTGTGAAATATTGCCAGAAAGCTCTGCTCTTGAAAACAAGTCTGTATTCGTTGATGAAATGGCGGAAATCAAATTTTTCGTTAATCTGGTCAACGGATGACGGCTCTTTGGTTTTAAAGAAGCTTAAAATGGGAGCCCACAAAAACCAGACGGCAAGCACAATGCCCACAAGAGTGTATTGGGGGCGGTCGGCCGCATCAGGCACGGGCAGACCCACCAGCATTGTTTTGACGCTGAAGCCGCTGAGCACAAAGCCTGCAAAAATATATGACGTTATCTGACCGACGGAGTTCATCATATATTCAACAATTCTGTATTGCGAGCGTTCAAAATAGCTTGGCGCAACCGTGGGAAGCATTGCTGTGTGAGGTATGCTCAGCATCGTCATAAAGGTGTTGTATAAAAGCGCGGCGGCAAGATACCACACCCAGGTTGCGTTGTCGTTGCCCCAGCCCGAAATGCCGAACGACGTCCATTTGAAAATATAAACAACCGCAAACGGCAAGGCGGCGATTATAAGATAAGGGCGGTGTCTGCCCAGCTTGGATTTTGTTCTGTCTGTGATAATGCCCATCAACGGGTCGCTGATTGCGTCCCATAAGCCTGCTATCAGCGATATAAGACCTGCTTTGTATGTGGACATTCCTTCAACAAAAGCAAGAAACTGCTGGTGAAACTGGTTGAGCGGATAGCCTGCACCGCCTATGGTGATGTTGGCACAGGTGAAGCTGCACATCGGGCGCAGCATTTCTTTAACGTTGCCTTCAAAGCCGGTCATTTCTTTTATTTTGTTTCCTAAACCCATAATTCGCCTCCTTTAATCAAAGTTATATCACTCTATAATAACAAATTATAATAGCAAGGTCAAGAATTTTAATATTTTTTTGAAGTTTTGAAAAAAATTCTGAAAAATCGCAAACCAAACGCGTTTTTGCTTCGTCTTATAGGTGAAAGGGGGCGAAGTGTGCCTGAAACCGTATTTAAGAAAGGAGAAATTCAATGCAAGAAAAAGTAAGAGTTAACCTTGACGGTCTGCATTCGCTCGATATAAGCGTGTGTGAGGCGAAACAGACGATAGTGACGGAACTTGTTTTGCCCGATGAGCCGCCCGAGCTTATCTATGCAGAAAAATTTGACGAGCCGTGTAATTATCTTAAAACAGCTATTAAACGCGGCATCCTTTACCTTGACGGGCGTATAATGCCAAACGAAAAAACCAAAACAGAAAAAACGGCACGGCACTGGGTTTCATAGCAAAAAAATCTCTTATCAACAGAGCCGCAATTGTGAGCAAACTGTTGATTTTGCAAATCTATAATGTTATAATAAAAATTATATTATGAAGAGTTGTATTGTGGTGAGTTTATGGATAACAAAGAAAGATTGGTTGAGCTTGTGGCGCAGCTGCAAAGCGGCGACCAAAGCGTGTTCAGCGAGATATATAAGCTGACAAGTCCCAAGGCTTTTTACGTTGCTTTTGAAATAACAAAAAACGAGCAGGATGCAGAAGATATTTTGCAGGAAAGCTATATAACCGCGCTTAATAAAATTGCAACCCTCGATAAACCTGAAAGCTTTGTGAGTTGGTTTCACAGAATTGTTGCAAACAAGAGCAAGGATTCGTTAAAAAAGAAAAAACCTATGCTTTTTGAATGTGACGAGAACGAGGCTTTTGAGGTTATTGCCGATGAAGACACGAGCTTTGCGCCTGAAGAAAGTGTTGATAAAGCCGAACTTCAGCAAATCGTTATGAGTGTTCTTGACGAACTCAGTGAGGATAAACGCGCTTGCGTTCTGATGTATTATTTTGAGGAATGCAGTGTTAACGATATTGCGCAGGCGCTTGACGTGCCCGTCAGCACGGTCAAAAACAGACTTTTCACGGCAAGAAAAGACCTGCAGAGCAAATTCTCAAAGAGGGGAATCACTTCTGCTTACAGCATTGCTCCCATCGGCGTTATTCTCTGGGCAATGCGCAGAACGTCAGAAACCGTTGCCAAGGGGTTCATTCAGGGCCCTGCTTCACCCAAGATTCTGGCAACAATTACTGCTTCAGGCTCAGGCGCGGCAGTGGTCGGCACGTCGGGTGCAACGGTTGTAACAAGCACGGCGGTATCAACAGGCACGGGTGTTGCCTCAAAGATAGCGGCACTCACGGCG
Source organism: Acutalibacteraceae bacterium (assembly GCA_045588295.1). Taxonomy (GTDB): domain Bacteria; phylum Bacillota; class Clostridia; order Oscillospirales; family Acutalibacteraceae; genus CAG-177. The sequence goes on along the minus strand of JAZNDY010000350.1, from coordinate 3,985 downwards.
GTGCAAAAAGTTGTTGCGGGTGTCGGCATTGCGGCGGTTGTAACAGGTTCGGGCGTTGGCGTTGCGGCAGTTGTGAAAAACAGCAACAAAGCAGAAGAAGCAGCCCCTTCAACCGCAATAACAGAAGAAGTTACAACAGCGTTTTATACCCGTCCCGTAACAGAAAACGCGATGCTTGTTATAACAGACCCGTCTGAATTATCGCTGACGGACGCTTCTGCAAGCGTAACGGCAACAGCTGCAGCCTCAACAACCGCAGGCAAGGCAACAACCACGGCAAAGGTAACAACCAAACCCGTAACCACAAAACCGGCAACCAAGCCTGTAACATCCAAGCCCACCACAACCGCTAAACCCACCACAGCCAAACCCACCACAACCAAACCCACCACAACAAGGCGAACAACCACAACCGGACCTGCCGCAACCACCACCAAGCCTGCCACAACAAAGGCAACAACGGCGGCATCTGCAAAACTGGTTATCTCGGTTAACGATGGCTCGGGCACACCTGTTGAGGTGATAACAAGAGACGTGCCTGCAGGCACGGCAATCACAAAAGACTACGTTGCGTCAATCGTTACAGGCGCAGGTTATTCGCCTGACGGCGGCATTTATGCCAACGGTTTCGCTTTCGGTGATTCCGCGCAGTCAGGCAAAACATACAACGTAGATGCAGATACATAAATCCACACATTCCCAAAGGTAAAGGAGTTCACTTATGAAAAAAACAATCAAAAAATCCCTTGCTCTCATTCTCTCTGCGCTCATCCTTATCGGCACAGGCGCAGCAGGATTGACTGCATTTGCAGCAGATTCAACCGAAAGCGTCGGCACGGTCAGCTTTGAAACAAAGTTTTTCAGGCTTGATGAAGCTTCGGGCGAGTGGATTGAAACAGACAGAGCAAAAAAAGGCGAAACACTCAAAGCAAGAGTTTATGTTGATACTGATTATTACACAAACTCCGGTGAAATTTTGTTTTTCTATGACGATGAGTTTTTCACTGACAGCTATGAGCGCGGCAAGGTTATTGAAACAACCTCAAGCGAATATTATCAGAACCTTTGCGGAATGACTGCTCAGCTTGCGTTTCACGCAAAAAACAGCAGAGCAATTGAAAATTTTATTAAAAGCGGCATTTTTGATGAAGAGTTTGCTCAGACACACACCTGCATATGTTTAATGTATATGTTTTCATTAAGAGCGACCAATCAAAAGCTCTCGGGTGATGAGTGGCTGGTTGAAATGGAGCTTACCGTCAGAGAAGACACAACCCTCACACAAGGCAGTGTTTTCACAATGGAATCAGCTTTTATGTCACCTGACAGAGAACGCTCGTTTTCTAACGTTCCTTACGGCGAAGAAGGCAAAAACAGCGATGAAAACGATTCCCTTTATGCTGTTTATGTTGACATTGAAAGCCGCATTAACCCCGTTTCAACCGTCAGCAACGTTGTTATTGATGCAAACGGCGGATATTTTGAAGACGGCGGAGAAGCGAAGCGCACTGTTGAGCGTGAAATCGGCTCCGTGTTTTATTGCCAACTTATAGAAAAAATCGTCAGACCCGGCTATATGCTTACGGACTGGTGTTTTGAAGACGGCTCAAGAGTGGACAGCGACGGCTTCGAAACAGGTTATGAGGATATTACCGTTGTTGCGCAGTGGACTCAGATTTCTGATATTTATACCCTGACTCTTTATGCCAACGGCGGCAGATTTGACGACGGCACGGATAAATATGAAATTTCAGTTAAACCCGGTGAAACCGTTGATTTAACAAACCGTGTTTACAGAGACGGTTATGTGTTTAAAGGCTGGGTTGATATTGACGGCTACGTTATCGATTCGCTCCATATGCCTGAAGGCAACGTGTTCTTTGAGGCAAGCTGGGAGCCTGTGAGCACAAACAGTTACACCGTAACCTTCTGGTATGACGAAGACGGCACAAGCGTTTATCTTGAAGAAACCTATGAAGAGGGTGAGCCTCTTGTTTATCCTGCGCCTCCCTCAAAACAGGGTTATGCATTTGATTCGTGGTCAGAGTTAGAGGGCGTTGAAATCACAGGCGACCTTGACGTTTATCCCACTTATGCGGCTCTTGAATATAACGTAACGGTTAACGGCATTTACGGCGATGCTGTTGACGGTTGGATTGCATATTACGGCGATGAGGTTACGCTTGCAGACCTCTATTCAAAAGCCGAGATGGATGAAATGCTTGCCGATAACGGCGATTATTACACTTTTGAATGCTGGAATTATAACGGCGTTGCAATGACTGCTTCCACGGTTATCACCGTAACTGATGACGTTGTGATTGAGGGTGTGTTCACACCTATGCAGGCAAAGCTCATCTTTGAAGCAAACGGTGCGCTGTTTGCAAACGGTGAGGCAACTTATGAGGTTGCTCTTGAATATGACGAAGAAATCACAGCCGATATGTATCCGGCAATCCCCGAGCGTGAGGGTTACTCTTTCAAAGCGTGGAGCCTTGACCTTATCGGTCAGCCCATGGATGAGCTTGAAAAAACAATCAAAATCACCTGGGTGAAGAACAGCTATAACGTTAATTATTACGTTGACGGTGTGCTTGATTATTCCGTATCTCAGCCTTACGGCGCCGTGGTTGATGCAAGCATAGTTCCCGATTCGGACAAAATCCCTGCAGGTTACACCTTTGTGGGCTGGAGCCTTGATGAATACGCTTCAGAGCCGGGAGCACTCGGCACGGTCGGAGTCGGCGGCGTTAACGCTTACGCCGTTTTTGCGGCAAACACAGACGTTACTTACACAGTGGAAATTTATAAAGAAACCGTTGGCTCGGACTATGAGCTTGCAGACACAGTTACTTATTCAAACGGCGTAACGGGTGAATTTGCCTCCTTTTACGTTACTGATTTAATAGGTTTTACGTTTAATTCTGACCTGTCGGTTGTTGATATTCCCGTTGCAGGTGACGGCTCAACAGTTCTGGTTCTTTACTATGACAGAAACGCTTACAGCATTGCAACCTATGCAGACGGCGAGTTTTATGCCGGTTACAGCTATTTATACGGTGAAGAAATCAAAGATTTTTCCGCACCCCAAAAAGTTGGTTTTACTTTTGACGGGTGGGTGAATAAAACCACGGGCGAAAAATTTGACTGCCCCGTTTTTATGCCTGCAGAAAACTTTGAGCTTGAAGCTGTGTGGGTTGAAAATCAATACACCGTAACCTATGAAACGGGCAACGGAGACATTATTGAACCCGAGGTTTATGCATATGGCGAAATCGTTAATCTGCCCGAACTTTTCAAAACAGGCTATGAATTCGGCGGCTGGTTGCTTGACGGCGAGCCTGCAGACAGTCCGCTTGCGATGCCTGATAAGGATATCAATCTTGTCGCTTGCTGGATACCCTCGTCAGACACACGCTACGCCGTTAAATATTATCTCGGCAAGGTTAGCGGCTACGGTTATGACGAAACCGTTGAATACCTGACGGGCACAACGGACAAAGAAATTATTATAATGCCCAAAATCCCTGACGGTTTTACCTTTGATATTCACGCAAGCATTATCAGAGGCGTTATCGCTCCTGACGGCTCAAGCGTTTTTGAAGTTGTTCTTGAAAGAAACTCATATAACGTTATAACTTACGATGGCGGTGCTGTTTTTGATTCAGACAGCTATCTTTACGGCGCAACCGTCAGCGGTGTTGCAACGCCCGAAAAAATCGGCTTCACCTTTGACAGATGGGTTTATCTCGGCACAGAAGAAACCGTTACCTTCCCCATCACAATGCCCGCTGCAAACGTTGAACTTGAAGCTGTGTGGGTTGCCAACGAATACACCGTATCTTTTGACACTGCAGGCGGAGAGGCGATTGATTCCGTAACCGTTGCATACGGCGAAGAAATCACTCTCCCCACAGCCAAAAAGACAGGTCATACCCTTGCTTTCTGGAGAGATTCAGACGGCATTATGTATGCCGCAGGCAAA
>JAZNDY010000349.1:0-4222 GCA_045588295.1 Acutalibacteraceae bacterium | reverse complement strand
GGCGTTGTTGACATTCCCGATTATCTCTGCTCGGGTCTTAAATATATTGAGCAGATAACGCTTCCCTCAACGGTAACCGATATCGGTGAAGCATCATTCTATGAATGCACTTTTGAAACAATCGAGTTGCCGCCCAACCTTGAAAGCATCGGCGAATATTCTTTCGGTTTGTGCCGAAAACTTAAGTCAATCGAGTTCCCTGAATCAATGCGCATTATCAACAGTAATTCGTTTGTCAGATGCACAAACCTTGAAAGCGTTGATATGAAAAACGGTGTTGTTTATCTCGGTCATAACACTTTTAACGGTTGTGTTGCTCTGAAAACCGTAACTCTTTCCGAGAGCCTGACAGCGATTCCGTTAAAAACATTTGACAATTGTGTAGCTCTTGAAGAAATATATATTCCGGACAGTGTTGTTAATGTTGCCGAGAATGCGTTCAGGCATTGTTCTTCACTCGTCAAGGTTCGTATGTCACCCAACGTGAATTATATTGCCAATGAAGCTTTCAACAGCTGCACCTCTTTGAGCGAATTCATCTGGGAAGCTGATTCAAAGCTCATCGGCAGGCTCGCATTCGGCGACTGCACAAGCCTCAAGGAATTCAATTTTATCGGCATTGAAAAGCTTTATGAAAACAGCTTTGAAAACAGCGGCATTTCCGTTGTAACTCTCGGTGAAGCCAAAAACGAAGAAGCTGCAAAGCTTGCAGAAATTGAAGCACAGAGCTTCTTTGGCTGCGATAACCTTGAAGCGCTCGGCATCGGCGGTAACGTTGAAACAATCAAAACCCAGGCGTTTGCAAACTGCACAAATCTTGAAACAGCAGTTATCGCAGACAGCGTAACTGAAATTGCACCCGACGCTTTTGACGGCTGTGAAAACCTTACCATTTATTGCTCTTCAACCTCTTACGCATATACTTATGCACAGGAGCAGGGCATCCCCGTAAGCACGTTTATTGTTGAAGCTATCCCGAATCAGACTTATACGGGCAGCAGAATTGAACCCGAGGTCAAGGTTTCTCTTTCAGGCAAAAATCTTGAAGCTGAAAATGATTTCGGCGTGAAATATGCAAACAACGTTAACGTTGGCGTTGCTGACGTTGAGGTTAAAGGCAAGGGCGTTTATAAGATGTTTGCAAGCAAAGCAAACTTCACAATCGTCACAAAGAATATTTCTGAAGTTACAGTTGCTCCCGTTGCAGACCAGCCCTACACAGGCGAAGCTGTCACACCTAAGCTGACCGTAACCGACGGCTCAAAGTATCTTGCCGAAGGTAAGGATTACACCGTTATGTATTATAACAACGTTAACGAAGGCACGGCAACGGCAAAAATCACAGGCAAGGGCAACTATTCAGGCTTCAGCACAATCAGCTTTATCATTTCACAAGATACAGTTGAACTGACTTTCTTTGGCAGAATTGCCGCGTTCTTCAATACGTTTTTTGAAAGATTAAAGTCTTTCTTTGCTTCGCTGGTTATTTGACTTATATATAATTTTAAATTGGTTTGCTGATGATTTGCCGAAAAAACCTTGGCTTGTGTGTCTGACGGTGCATTAGCCAAAGGCGGCAATAATTAAAAATCCCCAACAAGAAAACCCGGCAGTCTGCGTCACACAGGCTGTCGGGTTTCTTGAACTTATATTATTAAGGAAAAGATGAGTGTTAATCAGATTCGGTTGCAGTTGCCGTTGCAGCAGCTGTCTGAATGGCTGCATTTTGAACAGCCTGCACAGCCGCCTCCTTTTTTTCTGTTACGTACAGCCGAAAACACAATCAGTCCGACTATAATAACAAGAACTTCAATAACTATTATATCTCCCATATTTTTCTCCTTGTTTAAACGTTATTTGCGTTTTGCCTTTTTGCCAAGCGTTTTGCTGTTTTCGGGCTGATATCCTTTTCTGAAGAAGAGGAAAAGGAGAGCGCCAAGAGCGATAATTGCAACAATTGTGAAAACACCAAACGCAGCTTCTCCCGTAAAAAGTCCGCCAATCTGATAAACAATCATTGATATAACGTAAGCGAATGCACACATATAGCCGATAGAAGCAGCTGTCCATTTTGCACTGCCCATTTCGCGCTTGATTGCACCCATTGCGGCAAAGCAGGGGGCACAAAGAAGATTGAATATCATAAAGCTGTATGCTCTGACGGGACCGAAATCATCCGCAATGTATTTCCAGATTTCGTCGCCTGCTTCGCTGAGTTCACCGCCGAAATTATAGAGAGTGCCAAACGTCATAACAACCTCTTCTTTTGCAATCAGACCCGTGAAAGTTGCAACCGTTGCTTTCCATGCCATATCGCCCATCCAGCCGAGGGGATAGAATATCCAGGCAAGAATCTTGCCGATTGATGCAAGAAGAGATGCGTTGTTATTATCAACCGCACCGAAAGAACCGTTTGAGAATCCGTAACTCTGCAGGAACCAGAGAACAATGGAGCTGAGCAGAATAATCGTGAATGCTCTCTTAACAAAATCCCAGCCTCTTTCAAGCGTTGAACGGAAAACGTTTCTGGGCGAGGGGAGATGGTATGTGGGAAGCTCCATAACAAAAGGCGCAGGCTTGCCTGCAAGTGACTTGAACTTTTTGAGAATTACGCCTGAAATAACAACAGCAGCAACACCGATGAAAAATGCTGAAGTAGCAACAAGCGGCGAGTTACCGAAAACAGCACCTGCAAAAAGACCGATAATCGGCATCTTTGCGCCGCAAGGGATAAAGCCGGTTGTCATAATGGTGATTTTGCGGTCTCTTTCCTGCTCAATTGTTCTTGAAGAGAGAATGCCGGGAACGCCGCATCCCGTTGCAACAAGCATCGGAATAATGCTCTTGCCCGAAAGACCGAATTTGCGGAGGATTCTGTCCATAATGAACGCAACTCTTGACATATAGCCGACGTCTTCAAGGATTGCAAGCAGGAAGCAAAGAACAAGAATCTGCGGAACAAAGCCCAAAACAGCACCAACTCCGCCGAGTATTCCGTTAATGATAAGGTCATAAAGCCAGCCGCTGACGTGAAGCGAGTTGAGTATCCAATCAAACAGAGCAGGCACCCATTCACCAAAAAGAACGTCGTTTGCCCAATCGGTTCCCATTGTTCCGATTGAAATCGGAGTGCCGCCCATGGCGATTGTATACATCAAAAACATTATTGCTGCAAATATAGGCAGCGCAAGAATTCTGTTGGTGATAATTCTGTCAATCTTATCAGAAAGAGACAGGCTGTATTTAGCTTTTTTCTTTTTGACTGCCTTGCCGACCGCTTTGCCGATATATGTATATCTCTGGTCAGCTATAATGCTTTCTGCGTCATCGTCAAGTTCAGCTTCACAGTCAGAAATATGTTTCTCAATATGCGCCATTAAATCTTTATCAAGATTAAGCTCGTTGCGAACCATTTCGTCTCTTTCAAATATCTTGATTGCATACCAACGAAGATAATTGTCTGAAACCTTGCCCTCAATGGATTCTTCAATGTGCGCAAGAGCGTGCTCAACACTGCCGTCAAAAACGTGAGGCATATCAGAATGCTTGTGGTTTCTGGCGTGTTCCACTGCTTTTTTTGCGGCTTCAAAACATCCTTCACCTTTGAGAGCACTGATTTCAACAACTTCACATTTAAGTAGCTTGCCAAGCATCTCAATGTCAATCACGTCACCGTTTTTACGAACAAGGTCCATCATATTTATCGCTATAACAACAGGGTGACCAAGGTCGATAAGTTGTGTTGTGAGATAGAGGTTTCTCTCAATGTTTGTTCCGTCAATAATGTTCAAGATAGCATCGGGATGCTCATTAACAAGATAGTTTCTTGTAACAACTTCTTCAGGTGAGTATGGAGAAAGTGAATAAATACCGGGTAAATCCTGAATGACAACGTCGGATTCGCCTTTAAGTTTACCTTCTTTCTTTTCAACGGTTACACCCGGCCAGTTGCCGACGTATTGGTTTGAACCTGTCAATACGTTGAACAGCAGTGTTTTACCGCAGTTAGGATTACCTGCAAGAGCAATTTTGATTTTCATGTGTGTTCCTCTCTTTCTGAGTTAGCAAAGGCTAACCCAATTGCCCGAAAAAAGCGGATTGACCGCTTCTGTTAGTTAATTGATTTCAATCATCTCGGCATCAGATTTTCTGAGCGAAAGCTCATAGCCTCTGACGGTTACTTCAATCGGGTCACCAAGGGGAGCAACCTTTCGGATATAGA
>JAZNDY010000348.1:0-5589 GCA_045588295.1 Acutalibacteraceae bacterium | reverse complement strand
AGCCGCAGTCATTCGTTCTCACATTGTTACAGCCACAGCTGTTGTTGCAACCGCAGTCACCGCAGAAGAGAAGAATGAGGATGATGAAAAGGAACCAGTTGTTATTGCATCCGCAACCCATGATGTAACCTCCTTAAGAAGTTCGCCTTTGCGGGCGAAGTGTTAGTGCGAAGCGTCTTTCAAAGCCGCTTACACTGCTATCTTATGTGGCCGGAGGAAATGTGTTACAGGTAACGGATACCTATTGCATATTGATTTTTCGTGTGATATATTATATTCGTTCAGATTTCAATTTGTTTTTTAAAAAATTATAAAATCAGGAGGCAACGTTTATGTGCCAATGTAACTGTCAGGGTCCCAAAAGTGACCTTACTTTGCTTGAAGGCGTGCTTAATGAGTATGCAGGTTCGCCCAGCAATCTTATCACGATTCTTCAGAAAGCACAGAATATTTACGGCTATGTGCCCAAGGACGTTATGTATGCTATAGCAGACAAGGTGGGAATCACACCTGCCGACGTTATGGGCGTTGCAACTTTTTATTCACAGTTCAGATTAACGCCTATCGGTAAATATCTTATTATGTCCTGCCAGGGCACAGCCTGCCACGTTAACGGCAGCGAAAGGGTTACCGCTGCCATTTCAGAATATCTCGGCATCGGCAACGGTGAAACAACCGCAGACGGTCTTTTCACTCTCGAAAACGTTGCTTGCCTCGGCTGTTGCTCGCTTGCCCCCGTTATTATGATTAACGGCGAAGCTTACGGCAACCTCACGCCTGATTCGGCAGTTGCCGTTATCAAGAGCATTCAGGAAAAGGAGGGCAAATGATGCGTATAGTTATCGGTGAAGGCTCCTGCGGTATTGCGGCAGGTGCATCAAAGGTGCATAAGGCGATTGAAGCTCTTATGTCTGCAAGCGAACCTTTTACTCTCGGCAGCACAGGATGTATAGGTATGTGCTTCCTTGAACCCATCGTTGATTTGTATGACGGCAAAACTCTGCTCCGCCGCCTTGTTAAGGTTAAGGCAGACGATGCTGAAGCTATAGTTGAAGCCGCAAGAAGCGGAGACCTTTCAAAGGTTGATTCAATCACAATTTCTGCTGAAGACGAAGAATTTCTTGGCAGACAGACAAGAATCGCTCTGCGCCACTGCGGTCTGATTGACCCCGTTTCACTTGACGATTACCGCGAAGCAGACGGCTATCAGGCTCTTGAAAAAGCTCTTAAAACAATGACTCCCGAGCAGGTTATTGAAGAAATCAAGGCTTCGGGTCTTGCGGGCAGAGGCGGTGCAGGCTTCCCCACCTGGTTTAAGTGGAATGCCGCCCGTCAGAGCGTCAGCGAAACAAAATACCTTATCTGCAATGCCGACGAAGGCGACCCCGGCGCATTTATGGACAGAGCTGTTATTGAATCCGACCCTCACAGCCTTATTGAAGGTATGCTTATCGGCGCATATGCAATCGGTGCTTGCGAAATGATTGTTTACGTGCGTGCAGAATATCCTCTTGCAATCACAAACCTTGAAATTGCCATTGCTCAGGCTAAAGAAGCAAATCTGCTTGGCGAAAACATTCTCGGCACCGGTTTCTCCTGCGATATGCGAATCAAAGCAGGTGCAGGCGCATTCGTCTGCGGCGAAGAAACCGCTCTTATCGAATCACTCGAAGGCAAGAGAGGTATGCCCAGACTCAAGCCTCCTTTCCCTGCACAGAAAGGCTATATGGATGAGCCCTCAAACATCAACAACGTTGAAACCTTTGCAAACGTTGCCTGGATTATAAATAACGGCGGCGAAGCTTTTGCCGCAATGGGCACAGAAAACAGCAAGGGCACAAAGGTTTTTGCTCTCACAGGTAAAATCCGCAAGGGCGGTCTTGTTGAAATTCCCATGGGTAAAACTCTGCGTGACGTTATCTACGGCATCGGCGGCGGTATCCGCGACGGTAAGGAATTCAAAGCGGTCCAGATGGGCGGCCCCTCGGGCGGATGTATCCCCAAGGAGCTTCTTGATACAGTTATCGATTATAAGGCTCTTGCCGCAACGGGCGCAATTATGGGCTCGGGCGGTATGGTTGTTATGGATGAAAGCACCTGTATGGTAGGTATGGCTAAATTCTTCCTTGATTTCACAGCTCTTGAATCCTGCGGCAAATGCGTTCATTGCCGTATCGGCACTGCAAGAATGCAGGAAATCCTCACAAGAATCGTTAAGGGCGAAGGCAAAGAAGGCGATATTGAGCTTCTTGAAGAGCTTTGCGAAGCAGTCAAGGACGGCGCGCTCTGCGGCCTCGGTCAGACTGCTCCCAACCCCGTTTTAACAACAATCAGATATTTCAGAAACGAATACGAAGCCCACATCAAAGAGAAGAAATGCCCCGCCAAGGAGTGTGTTGATCTTCTCACATATTCAATCGATGCCGAGGCGTGCAAGGGCTGCACACTCTGCGCAAGGAAATGTCCTGCTCACGCTATCAGCGGCGCAGTCAAGCAGGCACACGTTATTGATTCTGAAGCTTGCATCCGTTGCGGTCAGTGCGTTAACTCCTGCCGCTTCGGCGCAATCATTGTAGAATAAAGGAGGCGGCAGAATGGAACAGATTAAAATTACGGTTAACGGCCGTGAACTCATAGGCGAAAAAGGCGAAACCGTTCTTAACATTGCCGCTCGCAACGGCATAGAAATCCCCAACCTCTGCTATAACGGCAAGCTCAAGCTCTACGGCGCTTGCGGACTTTGCCTTGTTGAAGCAGAAAACAGTCCCAAGCTTATGCGTGCCTGCGCAACCTTTGCGCAGGACGGTATGGTGCTCAGCACAAACACACCCAGAGTAAAAAAAGCAAGAAAAATTGCGCTTGAGCTTATTATGAGCGACCACAGCGGTGATTGCGTTGCACCCTGCTCACTCAATTGCCCTGCACACACTGATATTCAGGGCTATCTCAAAGCAATTGCAAACGGTGACGATAAGGAAGCCGTCAAAATCATCAAAGAGAAAATTCCGATTCCTGCATCAATCGGCAGAGTATGCCCTCACCCCTGTGAGAGCAACTGCCGCCGCAGACTTGTTGAAGAGCCTCTTTCGGTTGCTTACCTCAAGGCTTTTGCGGCTGATAACGACCTTGCTTCCGATGCTCCTTACACCGCAACACGCGAAGAAGCAACCGGCAAAAAGGTTGCTGTTATCGGCGGCGGCCCTGCAGGTCTGACTGCGGCTTATTATCTGCGTCTTTCAGGCCACGACGTAACAATTTATGAAGCAATGCCCGAGATGGGCGGTATGCTCCGCTACGGTATTCCCGAATACCGTCTGCCCAAGGCAGTTCTTGCAAAAGAAGTTGCGGCTATCGAAAAGCTTGGCGTTGAAATGAAAAACAACGTTAAGGTCGGCAAAGATATTTCATTCGAAGAAATCAAAAACAGTGCAGATGCCGTTCTTGTAACTATCGGCGCCTGGAAGGGCAGCAGCATCGGTTGCGAAGGCGAAAATCTTGAAGGTGTGCTCAGCGGCATTGATTTCCTGCGCGAAGTCAACATGGGCAACCGCCCCGAAATCGGCAAAAACGTTGCCGTTGTCGGCGGCGGCAACACCGCAATGGATGCCTGCCGCACCGCAGTAAGATGCGGAGCGGAAAACGTTTACGTTATTTACCGCCGCACAAGAGCGGAAGCTCCTGCAGAGGATATCGAGATTGAAGAAGCAATCGAAGAAGGCGTTGAATTCCTTTTCCTCACCAACCCTGCAGAAATCATCGGTGAAAACGGTAAGGTGAAAGAAATCAAGCTTCAGATTATGGAACTCGGTGAGCCCGATGCTTCAGGCAGAAGAAAGCCTGTTCCCGTTGAAGGCGCATTCAAAACTCTTGCGGTTGACACCGTTATTTCCGCTATCGGTCAGAAATGCGCTCCCTCAGGTCTTGAAGAAATTGAACTCACAAGATGGGGCACGATTATTGCTGCAAAATCAACCTGTCTGACTAACGTTGAAGGCGTTTTTGCTGCAGGTGATGCAACAAACAACGGTGCATCAATTGCCATTGATGCAATCGCAGAGGCAAACGAAGCTGCAAGAGCAATCAATGCATATCTGCTTGGTATGCCTATGGACTTCCCCGAGCCTTATTATTCAAAGAAAAACATCACCGCCGAAATGCTTGCTGACAGAGAAAAGAAGGCAAGAGCGGTTATGTCAGTCAAGGCTCCCGAATACCGCCGCAACAACTTTGACGAAGTGCTTAACGGCTTCAAAGATGAGCAGGCAAGAGAAGAAGCAAAGCGTTGTCTTGAATGCGGTTGCCACGATTTCAAGGAATGTAAGCTTATCCGCTACGCAAACGATGAACCTATTGCTCCCGAAAGACTTGCAGGCGAAATTCACGAGAGCTTCAAAGAAACAAAGCTTGTCACCATCGAGCGTGACCAGGGCAAGTGCATTCTTTGCAATCTCTGCGTAAGAACCTGTAAAGAAGAGGCAAAGCAGAGCATTCTCGGCCTTGTCGGCAGAGGTTTCAAAACAGTTATCAAGCCCGAATTTGAGGGCAGTGACAAGATTGAAGTATGCAAAACCTGCGGAAAATGCGTTGACGTTTGTCCCACGGGCGCACTCAAGCTTCTTAAATAAAAAATTAAACGGATGTGCTGAAAAAGCGCATCCGTTTTTTGTTATATTTCCGCTTCGGCAAAGCCTATGCATTCTCTGCCCATTATCGGGTTTGCGGTATCTCTTGCGTTAAAATAAAGACGCAGGGTGTTGCCGTGTTTAACAAGGTGGCTGGCATAAACAAACTGCTTCATCCAATCCTTGCCGTTAACAACCGCAGGCTCAACAAGCACCTTGCAAAACTCAAATTTCAGACCGTCTGCAGAGGTCAGCAGAATAATTGCCGAGTGGCTTTTGCCGTCTTTTTCATAAATTCCGTTCTGAATTCCGATATAGCCGTCTTTGAGTTTATAAACTTTGAGGCAACCGCTGCAAAGGTTAAGATAAGGGTCGTTTTTATCGGGCGAAATAAGCGGTTTTTCTGCCGAAACGTAATTCTTTGCAACGTCTTTGCTTTCAGCATAGCTGATATGGGTCGGCTCGCAGAAGCCGCAGTCTTTTATATATGTCAGGCCGCAGGAATAATAAAGACGGTTAACACCGTTTTCCTGTAAAAGATAGGGGTTTGAAATCGACATCCCTCTATCGCTGTTTTCATAATCCCGAGTGTTTGTTATAACAGGAGCAGGCTCAGACCAGTTAAGCAAATCCGTGCTTTCAACAGCGTAGATTTCGGATTTCCATTTTACTGCATTCACAAGGTTGAGAGCGTTGAAAAACAAGGGTCTTGTTCTCTCAAAGAAAAGATAATATCTGTCTCCGATACGGTTTATGTTCGGGCGCATTGCGCGGTTTGCAATCTTTTGCACCTTTTTGAAATCAACACCGTCATCGCTCACAAAATGAAACACACCGAAGGTTGTGTGAAAAAACATATGCCATTTGCCGTCGTGCGAAACTTCAGGGGTAAGAAGCGACGGGTCGGCAACAACAATCGAGCCGTGAAAAGGCTTGAGAATGGGACTTTTGTTACTGATTTTAAAAT
>JAZNDY010000347.1:0-2318 GCA_045588295.1 Acutalibacteraceae bacterium | reverse complement strand
GAGCGTTATTATCAAGACCGCCTGCGAAATCACTTTCACTCATATTGCAGGCATAGATAACGGGCTTTGCTGTGAGAAGAGCAACCTCTGAAAGCCACGCCTTTTCGTTTTCGTCGCATTCAACGTTTCTTGCAGGCACGTTATTTTCAAGCTCTGCAAGCAGGCGCTTAAGGAATTCAAGCTCGCCTGCAAGAGTTTTATCACCCTTGAAAGCCTTTGTTACTCTGTCAATTCTGCGCTCAACCATCTCCATATCTGAAAGAATCAGTTCAAGATTGATTGTTTCAATATCTCTTTCGGGGTCGATTGTTGCATCAACGTGAACAATATCGTCATCCTCAAAGCAACGGACAACGTGGATAACGGCATCAACCTCACGGATGTGAGAGAGGAATTTGTTGCCGAGACCTTCACCCTTTGATGCACCTCTGACAAGACCTGCAATATCAACAAACTCAATAAATGCGGGAGTGATTTTAACGGGATTATAAAGCTCTGCAAGTTTATCAAGCCTTTCGTCAGGCACGGAAACAACGCCTACGTTGGGTTCAATTGTGCAGAAAGCATAGTTTGCTGACTGTGCGCCTGCGTTGGTGATTGCGTTAAAAAGTGTGCTTTTGCCTACGTTGGGCAAACCGACGATACCGAGTTTCATAATATATGTATTCTCCTTTGAACCGAGTGTTTTTGATTATCCTTGAGATTATAACACAAAGCACGGATTTTAACAAGGGAATTAATAAATTTTTTAAACCGAAAGCTCACCCAAACGGATAACCCGTATGAGTGAGCTTAAAATATCGTTATCTGTCATTGAATTCTTTATCAAAAGCGATTACTTTGCCTGTTTCGGCGTTGACTTCATACTCATATTCATATTTGCCTGAAACGAATTCCACGTCATAGTGAACAACCATATCGTCACGGTCAAGCTCTGCCTTTGCATATTTCACGTCAGCGGCTTTTACCGAAGCGTGTTCAAAAGCTTTTGCCTTGGCTTCATCTGCAGTGATATACTCATTCTGCGTTGAAGCGTTGCCTGCAGAGTTTCTTTCCTTATCAACGTCTTTTTCAAGAACGGCTCCGTCGGCTGCCTTGATTTCGTATTCGTATTCATAATCCCCTGCTTTAAACTTCACGTCAAAATGGGGAACCATATCGTCAGCATCGTAATGGGCTTTCAGAAACACCGTATCCTCTGCTTTTACGCCTGCATCGTCAAGCGCTCTCTGCTTTGCTTCTTCAACGCTGATATAACCGTTATTGTCATTAGCCGGTTTTACTGTGGCTTCTGTTTTTTCAGGCTCGCCGTTAACGGGCGCGTTAACCTTTTCGGTTTCCTTTTCTGCCTTCAAAACCGCACCGTCACTGACGGCAACTTCATAATCATATTCAAAACCGTTATATGAAAACTCAACGTCATAATGCGGTTTTCTGTCATCATCATCAAGTGAGGGAGCGCCGTGAAGAACTGCGTTTTCTCTTGCTACGCCTGCATGGCCGAGAGCAACGTCGATTGCCGCATCGGGAGTTACGTTTACAAGTTCGCCGCTTTTAACCGTCGGTGCAGATGCCTGGGCCGGTTTAAGAGTTACGTTATCTTCAACAACCTTTTTGTCTGCGCACGCTCCGAGCAGAGCAACCGATAAAACCAACACCGCAGCTGATGAAACTGCCAATAATTTCTTTTTCATTTTATTCACCTCTCAATATATTTTTAATCTTTGGTTCTGCATTTATCCGAAAAATCTTGCAAACAGATTTCTGAAGAAATCCAGAAGATTGAAGCCGTTGTTTCTTCGGGGAGCTTCATAATCACGGTCATATTCAACCACTCTGCCGTTAACGGCGTTGACGGAATATTCATATTCGTAATTATCATCGGCTCTGAATTCAAGATCATATTCATATCTGCCGTCGTCATAATCAAGCTTTGCTTTGACGAATCTTACTTCGGATTCTTTGTAGCCTGCATGTTCAAGAACTATTTCTTTTGCCCTGTCTTTTGAGATAAGGTTTTCGGGCGGTGCCGCAAAAGCTACTGCGGAAAAAGAAAATACAACGAGAAGAGCGAGTAAAAGAGCTAAAAGTTTTTTCATAAAATCATTTCCTTTCGTTTTTAGGTTTTTGTTTAGTCGTCCTTGACTGTGACTAAATCATAACCGCCAAACATTAAAGGAACATTAGAAAAACTTAATTTTTTATGATTTTTTGAAAATTATTGAAATCTCGGTAAATCGGCCGAGTTCAGACTTTGCGGCACATTCCGCACCGTGGATTTCGGCAATATTTTTAACGAGCGCAAGACCGAGCCCGAA
>JAZNDY010000346.1:0-2208 GCA_045588295.1 Acutalibacteraceae bacterium | reverse complement strand
TAAACAAGATAAATAAAATAAATATTGCGCCTTGGTCTTGCCTTTTCTTTTTCCCATCGGCAGATTTCTTTTTGGCGTTTCGACTGCTGTCTGGCAAGCTTTTCCGCAGTTTGTGCTGTTTTCATTTTTAATATACCTCACAATTTGATGTGTTTATTGTAGCACACCGCACCAATTAATACAATAACACCGATAAAAAATTTCTTGATTTTGTAAAAAACAAGTAATATAATATTTATTAATAAAAAGAAAACAGAGGTGTATCAAAATGTTCATTATGAAATTCCTGGCAGCTCTCACAAGCTTCATCATCACTTTCTGCACAACTTTCGGCATCTGGGCACCTGCCACAACCAAAGCTCCTGCAGAATACAAAGACAGCACAATCAAAAACGTTATTTACCTTATCGGTGACGGTATGGGCTTCAACCATCTGCTTAAAACAAAGGCAGAAAGAAACGTTGAACTCACTATGGATACCTTTGAAATCTGCGGCGAATCAATGACCCGTTCATTCTCAAACGCAGTTACAGACAGCGCTGCAGGCGGCACAGCCCTTGCAACAGGTATCAGAACAAGCAACGGCGCAGTCGGCGTTTATCCGCTTGACCTGAATGCTAAATATTCACAGCCCAAAAATCTTACCGAAATCTGCATTGAAAAAGGTATGATGACAGGCGTTATCACAACTGACGAAACATCAGGCGCTACACCCGCTTCATTCTCTGCTCACTCTTCTGACAGAGACAACGCTGAAGACATCACAAACGATCAGCTCACATCAGAAATCGACCTTATCTGGGGCGCGGCAAACGGTGTTGCAACAAAGAGCGCCGCTGAAGCAAACGGCTTTGAATACGTTACAACATACAATGAAATGATGGCTCTTGAAGAAGGCGGCCGCAGCTTTGCACAGTTCACAAACAGCCTGTGGACTCTTGAACCTTCAGATGCCGACACCCCCACCCTTGAGCAGATGGCAGTTCAGGCTGTTGACCTGCTTGATGACACTGACGAAGGCTTCTTCCTTATGATTGAAGGTGCTCACATTGACAAGCACTCACACAGCAACGAAGACGAAATGATGACCGAAGCTCTTATGGAGTTTGACAGAACAATCGACGCTATGCTTGAATATGCAAAAGCAGACGGCGAAACACTTATCGTTATCACCGCTGACCACGAAACAGGCGCAATCAAGCTTAAGGGCGACGAATATAAATTCACAAGCGGCAGCCACTCCGCTGCAAACGTTCCTGTTCTTGTTTACGGTTCAGATAAAATCATCAACAAAGGCGACGTGCTTAACAACTATGAAATCCCCATCAGAATCGCATACACGCTCGGTTTTGACGAAGAAGATTTTCCTGTAACCGTAGTTAACAAAAAATGAGAATAGCGCTGTTTGGAACGGATAAATCCAAATTTTCAAAGGTATTCACTCCATCAGTCTTGAAAAAGCTCAGTGAATACGGTGAGCTTTCACCCGTGATAAACAAAAAAAACATTGCAGAAAACTCCGGTTTTCTTGCAGAGTGTGAGGTTGCTTTTTCAACGTGGGGTATGCCGAAATTCACAAAAGAAGAGATTGCTGAATATATGCCGAATCTCCGCGCGGTTTTTTATGCCGCAGGAACAGTGCAATATTTTGCAAAACCTTTTCTCGAAAGCGGAATAAAGGTTTTCAGTGCATTTGCCGCCAACGCTGTTCCCGTTGCTGAATATACGCTTGCGCAGATAACGCTTGCAGCAAAAGGGTTTTATCAGTCATCAAAAGACTATAAGCTTCTGCCCTTGCGTTCTTTTATCCACGCAAACTCGGCAACCGGCAATTATAACTGCAAGGTTGGTCTTGCGGGGCTTGGCGCAATCGGCAAAATGGTTGCAGAAAAGCTTCAGGCTCTTGACGTGGAAGTTTATGCCTGCGACCCGTTTGTTGCTCAGGAAGATGCGGCAAAGCTTGGTGTTACACTGGTTGATATGGAAACGCTTTTCAGCGAATGCGATATTATCAGCAACCACCTTGCAAACAAGCCTGAACTGAAAAACATCTTTAACCGCAAGCTTTTCAAGCGAATGAAAAAGCATTCAACCTTTATCAACACAGGCAGAGGCGCACAGGTTAACGAGTTTCAGCTTGCATTATCGCTTATTGCACATCCGTCAAGAACGGTTGTTGCAGACGTTATCAAGAATGAGGTTTTCCCC
>JAZNDY010000345.1:0-3939 GCA_045588295.1 Acutalibacteraceae bacterium | reverse complement strand
ATATTCCTTGCCCTTCTTGGTTTTGGACGCGATGGTTGAAACGGGTTTAAGCGGAATCTTGGGCAGATATTCCATACGGGGGATGTCGATTTCTTTGCCCGTGTGGTTTTTGATGAGTTTCTTGACCTCGGGGTTTTCGATGATATCGCCGAGATTATCGTTGAGCGAAAGCTTGGTTTCGTCAACCTCGTCACTTGCACCGAACCAGTTGCGCACAAAGGTTGAGCCGCCTTCGGGGAGCTTATAATCGGGGTTTTCAACGTCTGTGCCGTTAACAACGATTGTGTGTGTGCACTTGCCGCTTGTGGCAGTGATAACGTTTTCGCCCTCTTTGATGACGGCGTCAAACATATAAATTCTTTCGCCTTCAAGGGTTGTCTTTTCACCGTTAACGTCAAGCGTCACGCTGTCACAATTGGAATAAACCTTGATTTTCTGCTCGCCGAGAGGTCTGTCAACAAATCTTTCACCGCAGACGTGAACGAATTTTTCATCTGACCAGTATGCCTTGTAAGCATAGAAGGAATCTTTTTTGGTTTTGCGGTCAAAGGTAACAAGACCCTTGTTGTTTCTGCCTCTTACGCCGCCTTCGTTACGGATGGCGGAGCCGAAATCAAACATATTCCATACGTATGAACCCCAGAGCCAGTCACGCTCGTTGATGGCTTTGATATAATGGTCGTGGAAAATTGCCTGATATTCTTCTGAATAGTCGCCCTGTGCAGGTTCTGCGGAGTGAAGCTTGAGAACGGCTTCTGCACCGTATTCGGAAATGCAGAGCTTAAGATGCGGTTTTTCGGCGTGGAATTTATCAAGCCATTCGTCGATGGCATCAACTGTCTGAACGTACCAACCGAAATACTGGTTATAACCGAGGATATCGGTGATTTCGTTGAGCTTTGAGTTGATTGAGCTGAAAGTTACCTGAGCGCAGGTTGTGGGACGGGTTGAATCCAACTTGTGAGCAAGGTCGTTAAGCTCCTTGATGCCGTTAACAAGTGAGGGAGCTGCGCCTGCAATTGAAATTTCATTTTCAACACCCCAGCAGAAGATTGAGGGGTGGTTATAATTCTGCTTGATAAGCTCTTCAAGCATAGCTTTTGCCTGAGGCTGCTTTTTCTTGCTGAATTTTGAGATAACGGGGATTTCTGCCCAGACAAGGAAGCCTTCTTCATCACACAAATCATAAAACTTTTCATCGTGCTGATAGTGGGCAAGGCGCAGTGAGTTGGCGCCCATTTCCTTTATGATGGCGATATCTTCAGCGTGTTCTTTGACTGTGAGAGCGTTGCCGAGCCATTCTCTGTCCTGATGGCGAGAAACACCCTTGAGCTTGATGTGGTTGCCGTTAAGATTGAAGCCTGTTTCGCTGTCAATGTTATAAGCTCGGAAACCGAAACGGTCACTTACCTCGTCAATAACTTCGCCGTCTTTAACGAGCTTTGCGGTGAGAGTGTAAAGATAAGGGCTTTCAACACCGTTCCAGAGGTTAACGTCTGCAACCTTAAGGAAAGCGGAATCTTTGTCTGCTGCAGTGCTGCCTGAAGCAACAACATTGCCCTCTGCATCGGCAATTTCAAAATATTATTCAAGGCCTGCTGTTGAGCCTTCAACAAAGCTTTTGATGAAAACCTTGCCGTCAACTCTGGGTGTGATGAACACGCCGCAGAGGCTCTTATCAAGCAGCGCAAAGTGCGAATCCGCAACCTCACAGATGATGTTTACGTCTCTGTAAAGACCGCCGTAAAACGTGAAGTCTGCCATCTGAGGGTAGAGGAATTCGTTTGCGCTGTTATCAACGTTGATTTCAAGCAGGTTTTCGCCCTCTGCACGCAGAAGGTTTGTGATTTCAAAACGGAACATTGAATATCCGTTATCGTGGCTGCCTGCATAAACGCCGTTAACAAAAACCTCGCACACGGTGTTTGCACCGTTGATTTCAATAAACACTCTGCCGTCATAAGCGGGAATGTTTTTGGTGTATGAGCATTTGCCGCGCCAATAATCGGGGCTGTCAAAGCCGCCCTGACCGTCAATGCCGTTCCAAGTGTGGGGGAGGTTAACGGTTTCTGTTGCACCGGCTTTTTTGAACTCCCAGCCTTCGTTGATGTTAATTATTTTTCTCATTTTTATCGTTCCCTTTTAATTATTTGTTGAAATACTGGGGAAGGAATTCCTTGTGAGCTTCTTTGAGCTCGTTGAAGCAATTGACGGTCTTTTCCCAGTCACCTACAAGAGGATGAACAAGAAGACCTTTGATTGCGTAATCGTCATCACCTGTGATTGCTGCTTTGACAGCGTATTTTTCATAAGTTTTGACAACTCTCATAAGGCCGACAATGTGGTCGTTGATTTTTTCTGTTACGGGCACGGGTGTTGCACCGTCAGAGCCGATAACGGCTGCGATTTCAACAATATCGTCATCAGCCATAAAGGGCAGTGTGCCGTTATTCTTGATATTAACAACGTGAACGTCACGCTTATCGTTTGCGAGTGAATCGATAAGTGAAACGGCTGCAAGTGAATATTTATGGCCGCCTCTCTTATCAAGCAGGGCGGGTTTGGTTACGATGGTTTCATCCTGATACATTTCAAGAAGCTGCACTTCGATTTCCATACAAACCTGTGCTCTTGTCTGCTCATCTTCTCTCTGATGCTCAAGCTTTGCCTCGCGGCAGTAATAATACTGAAGATATGATGAGGGGATAGCCTGAATTGTTTTGAGGCAATCGATTGAGAAACCGTCATCCTTGATGTTTGCCATAACCTTGGGTGAGAAGCCGCTGTCGATAAGACCGGGAAGAAGTTCTTCACCGTTCTTTTTAACGGAGGTAATCCAGCTCAGGTGGTTAAGGCCGACGTAAGTGATGTCGCTGTCAAGACCTGTGATCTCTTTGATATCGTCAAGCATATCAATGGGAACGTTGCAAAGACCGATGTTTTTAACGTTGGTGTGGTTAAGAATAAACTCGGTAACGATGCCCGAGGGGTTAGTGAAGTTGATGAGCCATGCATCGGGGCAGATAGCTTCGATGCGCTCACAGATGTGTTTGATAACGGGGATGGTTCTCTGAGCCTTGAAGAAGCCGCCTATGCCTGTTGTTTCCTGACCGATGAGGTTATACTTTTTGGGGATACTCTCATCAAGGTGACGGCAGGGAAGCTTGCCGACTCTTATCTGGGTAACAACGAAGTCTGCGCCCTGAAGAGCTGTGTCAAGGTCATCTGTGAAAACAACCTCGCAGTCACACTGTGCGTTTTTGAGCATACGTACGCAAAGGTCGCCGACGATGGTTCTTTTTCTTTCGTCGATATCCATAAACGAAATCTTTTTGAGTTTAAGGCTGTCTTTTGCTTTAAGGAAGCCGTCAACAAGCTCGGGGCAATAGGTGCTGCCTGCGCCGATAACGGCAACGTTGATTTCTTTCATAGTATTTAACTCCTTTCGTTTTGCGAGGTTCAGTTTGCAAAATCCTGCATAATCCAGTTGATGCAGCCTGTAACGGGAGGCTGAGTGAGTTTGATGAACTTAAGTTTTTTGCCGCTGTATTTTTCTGCTTTTTCAAGAAGCATATCAAGGTAAGCCTTGTTATCAAGCTTAACGTTGATTGAGCCTGAAAGAACAACCTCAACCTCATCGCCGCTGCCGTAGTTAAGCTCCTTGGAAAGAGCGGCAATAAGGCGTGCGCCTCTTTCTGCCATTTTTTCGCAGTATTCAAGGGCGGGTTTATCGCCCTGCTTTGCAGCTTCAAAGAAAGAGCTGACAAAGACTCTTATGTAATCGTCACCGTTTTCGCCTTCAATCTTTTCAATAAGACCGAGAAGCTCTTCGCGGCGGGTGAAGCCGTATTCCTTCATAATCATATCGGTGATGAGCGTTTTTTCAAGACCGAGGAAAAGCTCGTTATAGATAAGCTCAAAAGCTTTGATAACGATGTT